>CAYVPM010000037.1:0-9909 GCA_964453475.1 uncultured Saprospiraceae bacterium
AGGCGCAGTTCGGTGGACAGCGTTTTGGTGAGATGGAGGTTTGGGCACTCGAAGCCTACGGTGCTTCCAACATCCTGCAAGAGTTGCTGACCTACAAGTCAGACGACATTCAGGGCCGCGCCAAAGCTTATGAGGCCATCGTTAAAGGCGACAACCTGCCTGAAGCCAACATCCCAGAATCGTTCAACGTATTGGTGCACGAGTTGCGCGGATTGGCGTTGGATGTGAAATTTGAATAATTTAAACCTCGTAGGTTTAAAAAACCTACGAGGTTTAAAAGTTACTATAGCAATATGTTCCAACGATTAAAAAGAGAGTTTAACTTGTTGAAGTTCAACACAAAACTCTATCTGGCTGGAATATATTTTTCGCTCTTTGAAAAAACGTACAAGGTGGAAGGACTCGATTTATTGATTCCTTTTGACCTGACAAACATCAAATTCAGGGGACAGTTCCCGATCAATTTCTACGAAAAACAGGAAAGGCGTTATTTGAAGCAGTATTTGCCCAAAGATGCCAGTGTTTTGGAAATGGGAGGCTGCCTGGGTGTTGTTTCGTGTTTGACCAACCGGCTACTCGATAATCCCACACAACATGTTGTGGTAGAAGCGAACCCGAATGTGGTACCAACCATTGAAGCAAACAAAGCCAGGAACAATTGCGGTTTTCATATTGAAAATTGCATGGTTTCCAACAAACCTGTGAATGAATTTTTCCTCGGAAAGTCCATTCTGATGAGCAGCAATCGCCGGCAAAGCACCCAAAAAATAAGCATTGTTGGCAAAACGCTGGCCCAACTCGAACAGGAGCACAACCTGAAATTTGATACGGTGATAATGGATATTGAGGGCGGGGAACTGGACTTCTTGCGCGAAAACAGGGAAAAGTTGAAAGAATTGCGCGCGGTTTTTATTGAAGTTCATCCGCACCGCGACATCCTCTCCAACGAAGAAGTAGCGGAATGTCTGGATATCCTGGAACATGCCGGATTGGAACGCCTGGTGGATGATGCCAATTTTTGGGTAATGAAACGGAAACCGTGATGGGTAGTCAAGACTACATATCCACCTGGATTTACCTGGATAGTGCGGACGAAAGTTCTGAATACCCGCAAGTGGGCAAAGCATCGCACCTGCCGGAGTTTCAAAAGGTTTATTGGCGCTGCGTGGCGGTTTTTTTCGCCGTTAGCACCCAAACAAACCCGGAAAGAAAACATGTGCTGTTTACCAATGTGGCCGAAGAAAACCTGCCAATCATTGACGGGGTTGATATCGGAAGTTTATTGAAAGCAAAAAATGTGGAAGTGGTGACGCTGCCCTTAACCTGGCAAGCTCCCAAAGGCTGGCACGGCAAATGGCGCAATCAGTTCTACATCTTTGATATATTGCAGTTCATTGAAAATCAACATACCCTGCCGGGAGAAGCTTCAAAACCTTCATCCGGCATACAAGAACCTGCTTTTGTGGTGCTTGATTCAGATTGCATCGTCAATCGCCCGCTCGACGCACTTTTTGCGGACATCCGGGATCAAGAACTACTGACCTTGCCCATGCACTTTGCCCATGATTACAACATCAATGGTTTGACGCGGGCTGATATGCGGCAGGTTTTTGCGGAACTGGACGGTATTGACCCTGGTTACAACCCAGAATACTGCGGCGGTGAAATTTTTGCAGCTACAATTCCGGTTGTCCGGCAAATCAACGCCATGGCGCCCGGGATTTGGCAGGAGATGCTGGCACGGTTCCAGGACGGGCGCCCGAAGTTCAACGAAGAAGCGCATTTTTTGAGCTATTGCTACCACAAGATCGGCAGCTTTGGCTCATTGGAAAGCTTTATCAAACGGATTTGGACTTCGCCGAAGTTCAGCAATGTACAGGCTGCAGATTTTGATTTGCCGATCTGGCATTTGCCAGCAGAAAAAACAGGGGGTATTGCATTGATTTTTAGAAAATTGAACCAAGGGGCAATTAATTGGGATATACAAGAATTGAGCGGTTGGTTGGGGGTTTCTCGGAGGACCAGGTATTTGGGAGTAAAACATTTTCTCAAGCATAGCTTGTTATATAAATGGTTCGGCACCTAAACACTCAAAATCTAAATAAACTGCTTTTATGAAAAATGTTATCTTTTTATTTGCCCTTATTATTGGTACACAAACCATAGCCCAACAAAGTATCCAATGGGAAAAATCTTTTGGCGGCACAGCCAGGGAATTAGGGAATAGAGTACTTTCTACACAGGATGGAGGTTTGTTAGTAGCCTCTTACTCTGAGAGCAACAATATTGATGTCAGTGGAAACCATGGTAATGGTGATAGCTGGTTGTTGAAACTCAATGCAGCAGGTGATAAACAATGGCAAAAATGCTATGGTGGTTTGGGATTCGATGGCCCTGGTTATTTAGCTCATGGCGTTTCAGGGGGTTATATTATGGCAGGAAGTACGGGGAGTAACGGGCCCAAAGAATTCGATCAGGTGTTTGGCAACCATGGAGACCGTGATATATGGGTCGTAAAAATAGGTGAACTAGGCGAAATTCAATGGCGGAAGACTTATGGTGGTTGTGGCCGTGATGAGGTGCGCGACATCATAAAAACAGCAGACGGCAATTATTGTGTAATCGGAGGCACCATGAGCGACAATTCAGGAGATGTTTATGGCGCACATGGAGATTGGGATGCCTGGGTAATAAAAATTTCTGCATCGGGTGAATTGCTCTGGCAAAAGACTCTTGGCGGCTCTGGGATTGACTATCTCTATTCTGTTGCAGAAACCAGTCAGGGCGATTTGATTGTAGGAGGTTTATCTTCGAGTAATGACGGGGACCTCAATGGCCAAATTAACCGTGGAATTGAAGATTATTGGATTGCGAAACTTTCATCCAATGGTTCAATTATCTGGAGCAAAAACTATGGCGGGAGTAATTATGATGGCGTTCGGAGTCTTTGCCTGGCAAATAACGGGGATATTGTAGCGACAGGCGTGACTTATAGCTATGATGGCGATGTAAGCGGGCAACACGGCAGCCAGGATATTTGGGTTTTAAGAATAGATTCTAATGGCAATTTGTTGTGGCAGAAAGTATTTGGTGGTTTTTGGGCAGAATCTGGGTATAGCGTTTTTCAACGTAGTGACAACAATTTTATCGTGGTAGGCGAAACTACTTCATCAGATGGTGATGTGGTGGGCAACCATGGCGATCAAGATATATGGGTCATAAAATTCGATGGAAACGGGACCTTGAAAACACAGTTGTGCCTTGGCGGGTCGGAATTCGATTTTGCACGCAACGCAATATTGGGTGCAGGTCAGCAAATAATTATAGGTGGAACATCCAATTCAAATAATGGTGATGTTTCCAATAACATTGGTGGGGACGACACTTGGATCGTCAAATTGAATTTTACATTGGGACTTAAACCCGAAACGCCTGATGCTGCCGGCTTTGGATTGACTGTTACACCAAACCCAGCGAGGGATCTAATATCGTTATCAACAAACCTGAAAGGGGAAAAACAGGTACGTATTTTCGATGAAATTGGCGCATTGATCCAGACGATAAATATGGACGAATTGACAATGGATATTCAACTTGGGCAAATCCCGGCAGGCAATTATGTCGTTAGCATGTTTACGAAAAGTGGACAAGTGGTGAGTACGCGATTTGTCAAGGAATAAATCACACGAATTATCGACCTTCAAAAACCATTGACTCTTAAATTTCTTAATTGTAAAATATGCCTTTCAAAAAGAAAAGCAACAAGACAGACCAGGCTTTTAGCAGCATTGTTATCGCCTTGGCTAGTCCGGATGAAATCCTTGAGCGCAGCTATGGCGAAGTGCTCAAGCCCGAGACTATCAACTATCGCTCCTACAAGCCGGAACGCGACGGCCTTTTCTGTGAGCGCATTTTTGGCCCTGTAAAGGACTACGAATGCTACTGCGGGAAGTACAAGCGTATCCGTTATAAAGGCATTGTGTGCGACCGTTGTGGCGTTGAGGTGACGGAGAAAAAAGTGCGGCGCGAGCGCATGGGGCATATTCGCCTTGTGGTGCCTGTGGTGCATATCTGGTTCTTCAAAAGCCTTCCCAACAAGATCGGTTACATTCTTGGCCTTTCTTCCAAAAAACTGGAAGGCGTTATCTATTACGAGCGCTATGTCGTTGTGCAACCCGGCATCAAAGCCGAGGAAGGAATGGCGCGTATGGACCTGCTGACGGAAGAGGAGTACATGGAAATTCTGGACAACCTGCCAAAGGAGAACCAGATGCTCGAGGACTCCCATCCCGACAAATTTGTGGCCAAAATGGGGGCAGAGGCAGTTTTCTCCCTGCTCAGCACTTTGGACCTCGACGACCTTTCTGCCCAGTTGCGCCACGATTCGCACAACGAAAGCAGTATGGCCAAGAAAACAGAAGCCAACAAGCGCCTGCGCGTGGTGGAAGCCTTCCGCAATGGCCTGGAAAGCTGTGGACAACGCCCGGAATGGACGGTTATCCAATACCTGCCCGTCGTTCCGCCTGAATTGCGCCCCTTGGTGCCGTTGGACGGCGGTCGTTTCGCATCTTCCGACTTGAACGACCTCTACCGCCGTGTCATCATACGGAACAACCGTTTGAAGCGCCTGCTCGAAATCAAAGCGCCAGAGGTGATCTTGCGCAATGAGAAGCGTATGTTGCAGGAAGCCGTTGACTCCCTGTTCGACAACTCGCGCAAATCCAATGCCGTAAAAGCAGAAGGTGGCCGCGCCCTTAAATCACTGTCGGACATTTTGAAAGGCAAGCAAGGACGTTTCCGTCAGAACCTGCTCGGTAAGCGTGTCGACTACTCCGGCCGTTCGGTCATCGTGGTAGGCCCAACGCTCAAACTGCACGAGTGCGGTATACCAAAAGCTATGGCGGCTGAATTGTTCAAGCCGTTCATTATCCGTAAACTGATCGAGCGCGGCATTGTAAAAACCGTGAAATCGGCGAAAAAGCTCGTCGACCGCAAAGACCAGGTCATCTGGGAAATCCTGGAGAACATCCTGCGCGGACACCCGGTCATGCTCAACCGCGCCCCAACGCTGCACAGGCTTTCCATACAGGCTTTCCAGCCAAGGATCATTGAAGGAAAGGCCATCCAGTTGCACCCACTCGTTTGTACGGCTTTCAACGCCGACTTCGACGGTGACCAAATGGCTGTGCACGTGCCTTTGAGCCACGCCGCTATTTTGGAGGCGCAGGTGTTGATGCTTTCGAGCCACAACATGCTGAACCCACAGGACGGATCACCGATCACCCTGCCTTCACAAGACATGGTATTGGGTCTCTACTACCTGACAAAAGAAAGGAAAAGTATTCCCGAGAACCCGGTTATGGGTGAAGGTCGCCGTTTTTACGCAGGCGAGGAAGTACGCATCGCGTACAATGAAGGCCAGATTGGCCTGCATGCCAGCATCGAATGTCGCGTACCGCAGGAAGTTGATGGCCAGATTGTAAGCAAGCGTATCCAAACGACCGTTGGCCGCGTACTTTTCAACATGGCTGTTCCGGAAGGTGTGCCATATATCAACGAACTGCTGACCAAACGCAACCTGAAAGGTATCATTTCTGAAATCCTGAACCGTACCAGTTTCAAACTGACGGCAGAATTCCTGGATGCAATTAAGGAACTGGGCTTTGGTTGGGCTTTCAAAGCAGGACTTTCCTTTAACCTGGGTGACCTGGTTATTCCGGAAATGAAGAAGATCGCCCTGGAAGCAGCGCAGATTGAGGTGGACGAAGTATGGGACAACTACAATATGGGTCTCATCACCTACAACGAGCGCTACAACCAGATCATCGACAAGTGGACCTTTGCGGACAACCGCATCACCGACCAGTTGATGAAAGAATTGAGCAGCAACAAACAGGGCTTCAACTCGGTGTTTATGATGCTCGACTCCGGTGCGCGTGGTTCCAAACAACAAATCAAACAGCTTTGCGGTCTCCGTGGCCTTATGGCCAAGCCTCGTAAATCAGGCGACACGGGAGCGGCCATCATCGAAAACCCGATTCTTTCGAACTTCCTGGAAGGCTTGTCCGTTCAAGAGTTCTTTATCTCAACCCACGGTGCGCGTAAAGGCCTTGCCGACACAGCCTTGAAAACGGCCGATGCAGGTTACCTGACCCGTCGTTTGGTCGACGTGGCGCAGGATGTCGTTATCCGCGAAGTTGACTGCAATACGCTGCGCGGCATTGATACAACAGCGTTCAAAGAGGGCGACAAAGTACTTGTTAGCCTGAAAGACCGTATCAAAGGCCGTTACAGCTTGCATGATGTGTACCACATCGAGAACGACACCTTGATCGTGGCTGCAGGGGAGTATATTACCGATGCGATTGCCGCTCAAATTGAAGCTGCAGAAATCGAATCAGTGGCCATTCGCTCGGTTTTGACCTGCGAAAGCCGCCACGGTGTTTGTGCCAAATGTTACGGTAAAAACCTGGCAACAGGCCGTATCGCTGAAATGGGCGATGCTACCGGAATCATTGCCGCACAGTCGATCGGTGAGCCGGGCACACAGCTCACGCTGCGTACCTTCCACACAGGTGGTACGGCCATGCTGTCGCAAACCGAGAACACCATGACGGCGCGGAACAACTCCAAGCTGGAGTTCGACTCCATCCGCACAGTTGACTCTACCGACAACGATGGCAAGCCATTGAAAGTGGTCGTATCCCGTACTGGTGAAATCCGGATGATTGATCCGAAGAACAACCGCGTGCTGTACAACAACTTCATCCCTTACGGTGCATTCTTGTATGTCAACGACGGACAAGAAGTACAACGGGGCGACAAGATTTGCAGCTGGGACCCCTTCAACGCAACGATCGTTAGCGACTTCCCGGGCCTGATACGCTACAATAACCTCGAAGACGGAACCAACTTCCGTGTTGAGCGCGACGACCAGACTGGTTTTGCAGAGCGGATTGTGACAGAAAGTAAGAACAAGAAAAAGATTCCGTCCATCACGGTAGTGAACGCAAAAACAGGTGAGGAGCTGAAAACTTACTCGCTGCCCGTTGGCGCTTACATCTCCGTTGCCGACGATCAGGAAGTGAAAGCTGGTCAGCAGATCGTGAAAATCCCGCGTAAGCTCGGCAAGATTGCCGACATCACGGGTGGTCTGCCACGTGTTACGGAGCTTTTCGAAGCGCGTAACCCATCGAACCCGGCTGTTGTGGCCGAGCTCGACGGTATCATCACTTTTGGCGCCATCAAGCGTGGCAACCGCGAAGCCTTCATCAAGGCCAAAGACGGTCAGGAGTGCAAATACCTGGTGCCGCTCACCAAGCACGTACTGGTACAGAACGAAGACTTCGTGCGTGCGGGCACGGCGCTGACGGAAGGTGTTATTTCGGTGAAAGACATTCTTTCAATCAAAGGTCCGTTTGCCGCCTCTTCTTACCTTGTAAATGGTGTACAAGAGGTTTACCGCTCACAGGGTATCAACATCAACGACAAGCACATCGAGGTGATCGTTCGCCAGATGCTGCGCCGTTTGGAGATTGTGGATGCCGGCGACACGCACTTCCTCGATGGCGAACCAGTGGAACGCAACGAGTTTGTGGACTACAACGACTGGATTTACGACAAGAAGTTTGTACTCGACGGTGGCGAAAGCACCAAGCTGAAGCCTGGTGCTTTGGTGACGCTGCGCCAGATCCGCGAAGAGAACTCCTTCCTGAAGCGCAACGACAAAAAGCTCGTTGAATACCGCGACGCGGTGCCGGCGACGGCAGTGCCGATGTTGTTGGGTATCACTAAAGCTTCGCTCGGCACGGAATCCTGGATTTCCGCAGCGTCGTTCCAGGAGACAACGAAAGTACTCAGCACGGCTGCCATTGCTGCCAAGAAAGACTACCTCATGGGCTTGAAAGAGAACGTGATCGTGGGCAAGAAAATCCCCGCCGGTACCGGTATGCGGATTTACGACAACCTGCAGGTGACCGGTTCAGGCAGACCGTTCAAAGAGGTAGAACCAGTTGAGGAGGATGTAATTTAGATTTCTTAGCATCGATTCTGGTGTACAGTATAGCGCCCAAGCTGCACTTTAAATAGAGCGGCTTGGGCGTTTTGATTTTGGAGCGGGCGTTTTTCATAGTTCCTGTATGGAATATTGATAGAGGCCATATGATTACAAGCAAGGCATCAAACGTTCGACTTAGCGCATGTTGGGCCTGCTTACACCCAAGGTTTGGCAAAAAGCGCGCATGTCTAAACTGAGATTAAAGTGATTTTGAATGCAGCAATGTTGCAATCATTTTAAAATCAGACATTTGTTTCACTCAAATCATTCAAAATCACTTTAATCACAGTATAACTTGCTCACCTTTCGCTAAGTTGAAAAACGAAACACAACATTTTAAAAAAAAAATAGACAATGACAAAATTCGTACATGCTTGTTTGTTTTTATTTCTGTTTTCATTAAATTCTTTTGCGCAATCTGATAGCTTAAAATTAATGCCACGTTCAGAAATTACCAATACAAAAAAATGGTATGAAAGCATTTCTATCAGAGGGTATACACAAATAAGGTATAACAGGCTGTTGGAGACAAATGAAAAACTGGGCTGCGAACAATGTGACAGGTCTTGGGGAAAAGATGGCGGTTTTTTTATGAGACGTATGCGAATTATCTTTTACGGGCAAATTAACAAAAACGTTTATTTCTATATACAACCTGATTTTGCGAGCAGTCCGTCTTCTGACAGGCTTCATTTTGCCCAAATAAGAGATGCCTATTTTGATGTGGGCATTGACAAAAATAACGAGTTTAGGTTTAGAATTGGCCAAAGCAAGGTGCCTTATGGCTTTGAGAATATGCAATCAAGCCAAAATAGAATTCCCCTTGACCGAAACGATGCCTTGAACAGCGCTGTTTCAAACGAACGCGATATTGGCGTGTTCTTTTACTGGGCGCCTAAAGAGACAAGAAAACTCTACTCTAGTTTGGTAAGCGATGGATTAAAGGGAAGTGGCGACTATGGCGTTTTTGCTTTTGGCGCATTTAACGGACAAACTGCCAATAACTTAGAATTGAACAACGCGCCGCATATTGTAAGTAGAATTGCCTATCCTTTTAAGCATAGAAATCAAATCCTGGAGCTTGGGTTGCAATCCTACACTGGAAAATGGGTAATGCCAAAGTCCAATTTGAGTAGTGGCGTAAAAGCGAATTCAGACTTAAATTATATTGACCAAAGGGTTGCAGGCACTTTTGTTTTGTACCCAAAACCGTTTGGCATTCAGGCGGAATATACTTTTGGAAAGGGCCCTGAATTCATTAAAGTAACAGACTCAATCGAAGTTGCGCTACTTAATGGAGGGTATATCACCCTAAGCTATCTCGCAAAACTTAACAAACAGATTCTAATTCCATTTATTAGGTATCAATACTATGATGGAGGTAAAAAACACGAACGAGATGCAAGAAGTTATATGGTTAAAGAATTTGAGTTTGGCGGGGAATGGCAGGTTAATAAGAACTTTGAATTAGTCGTTCACTATACCATGTCCCGAAGAAGATATGAGGATTTTGCTAAACAGGATAATTTCCAATCAGGCAATTTATTAAGAATTCAAGCGCAGGTAAATTTCTAAAATAGCTGAATGATAATGTAACGTGAGTTTTGGAGAGGAATGGATTTTTTGGAGCGCAAGAAGTGTCGGTACCACCGCGTTTACGCGGTCCGGACGAGAGCCTTCAGGCTCGCGAAACCCAAAAAAGAAGGAAACCGAACCAATCCCGATATTTACGCAAACGCGTTTTTTAGGGGAGGTCAATAAATTAATAAAATGGCGACAGATACTTTAACGAAAGAATTTGAAGCGTTTAAGGGGCAGTTAAAGTCCTATATCCTCCGAATGACTGCGAGTGT
>CAYVPM010000038.1:0-9871 GCA_964453475.1 uncultured Saprospiraceae bacterium
TTAAATTGATTATGAAGGATTTGCCTCCATATATTTTCGCAAACCACTTTCCGTTAGGTATAACCGTTTTTTGCTCTAAAACCGATAAATCGGTTGGCAATGTTCAATCCATTTGTACCCCCACGACTGAAGTCGTGGGTTGAAATTAGTTATCTCTGCATTATGAAATATCAGCAGCACATAATCATCCTCCTGACGCTTGTTTTCAGCTCCTGTCAGGGCATCCTCGACAAAGAACCCATTGCCATCCTGGATGCAGGTTCCTTTTTCCAAACGGAAGACGATGCGGTACAGGCGCTGAATGCCGCCTATCAGCCCTTGCTGTTCAGCAATGAAAACAATAATTTCTACTGGGCTTTTGCTGTAATCACTTCCGACGAAGCCATCACAGGCGGCGATGGCTCACGCCCCGGATTGGTAGAAATGGACGCATTCACGTTCACGCCACGTACCCAGGAATTCAACGATTTCTGGAAGCTGCAATACACGGGCATTACCCAATGCAACCTGGTATTGGACAATGTGCCCAATATCGAAATGAGTGAGCCTCGACGGAATCAAATTACTGGCGAAGCCCTGTTTCTGCGTTCCTACTATTATTTTCTGTTGACGCAGGTGTTTGGCGATGTCCCGCTTTTCACCCAAGTGGCTCCTCCGGAAGAATTGAAAGTGGCCAAGACTCCAAAAGCTACAATTTATGCTCAAATAGAAACGGATTGCGAACGCGCAGCAAGCTTATTGCCCGATCAACACCTCGCAAAAAATGTAGGCCGGGCGACCAAAGGCAGCGCTTATGCCCTGGCCGCGAAGACTTTTTTGTATGAAAAAAATTGGGAGAAAGTCCTTGAATATACCTCAAAAGTTAAGGCGGTGGGCATCTATGGACTGATGGCGGACTACCAGGATAATTTCAGGAAAAACACCCAAAACAATGCAGAATCCGTCTGGGAGATCCAGCATACTAACCTGGAACTAGGTGTTGGCAATTTTCTGAACCAATGGTGGGCCTCCAAGAAATATGAAGGCTACGGATTTGCTGAGGTGACTGAATCATTTGTGCTGTCTTTTGAGCCTGGAGATCCGCGCAGAAAGTTTACGGTGGCTTCCAACAATGAAGACTACTTCGGTGTGGTGTATAAAAACTCATTTTCTTCCACCAAATACAGTGTTCGAAAATACCTTCAGGCCAAAGATTCCGTAACCCAAAAAGCAGACGGTGACATCAATTACACCGCCATTCGTTTTGCGGAAGTATTGCTCTGGGAAGCTGAAGCGCTCACAGAACTGAATCGAGTGCAAGAGGCGCAGGTCCCGCTCGAATTGGTGCGTGCCCGAGCCCGTGCTCAGGCGACGGATCCACTTATGGCCCTTCCGCCTGTAACAGCCACAGATCAGCAAGCCATGCGTGATGCGGTGCGCTACGAACGTCAGGCGGAGTTGGGATTTGAACTGCACCGCTATTTTGACCTTGTCCGCTGGGGTATTGCCGGGACGGTATTGCCTGGCTTTCAGGTAGGCAAACATGAGGTCTTTCCTTTGCCACAGACGGAGATCGATTTAAATCCAACCTTGTTGCAGAGTCCTAATTATTGATTTTAAAGGGTGTTACATAATGCTGTCATTGATTCCTAAATTCAATTCTATTCATGATAATTCTGCGCCCCTTTGTTTTTACCTGTATCGCCATCCTGTGGTCTGCCTGTATTTTATTGGCACAATCGGGCCAAATCGCCTTGCCCCGCGTAGAGCAGATGCCCAATCAGCCAGCTCCTTACAATATACGCAACTGGAAACAGGTAGCTCAGCAATATGACACCTTTGTCTACGACCTACAGAAAACAGGCCAGTACTTGCCGCTATCAAGCCTGGGTTCAGGGGGAGTGAATTATCCTCAAAATCCGACTTTTCGACTGCATACTTATGTAGGCACGAACGCGCCTTTAGGCAATGAGGCCATTAATGTGCTGCCTTCGCTGGTAGGGGCCACCCTGGTCGGGGCGGACAAGGCCAACCAATTTGGCAGAAACTGGCTGCTCATGAGCCAGGATTTTTTCAACAAGGCCAATGGCGAAAATATTTACCTCAACAATGCCGGCGCAAGCAGCGGCGGTGATTGGTGGTACGACCTCATGCCCAATGTGTATTTCTATCAGTTGTATGATTTGTATCCAAATCTGGGTGGTGAAGCAACCTTGCAATTTACCACCATTGCCAATCAATTTCTGGCAGCTGTACGTGCCATGGGCGGCAGCGATACACCTTGGGAACCTGCCTATATGAATTACCGCGCCTGGAAATTCAAAACCATGGAACCGAATGCCAACGGCGTAAAGGAACCCGAGGCTGCCGGGGCCTATGCCTGGGTGTTGTACAATGCCTGGAAAGAAACCGGAAATCCTGAATACCTGAAAGGCGCAGAATGGTCCATCGAATTCTTAAATGATTGGACCTCAAATCCTTCCTACGAATTGCAATTGCCTTATGGTACTTACACGGCAGCAAAAATGAACGCCGAAATAGGTACGAACTACGACATCCAAAAAATGGTCAACTGGTCGTTCGACCGTGGTCCTTTGCGGGGCTGGGGCACCATCGTTGGCACTTGGGGCGGTTTCAATGTGTCTGGATTGGTAGGCGAAGCCAACGATATGGGCAATGATTATGCTTTTCAACTCAACGGGGTGCAACAAGCTGCGGCCCTGGTACCAATGGTGCGTTACGACAAACGTTTTGCGCGCGCTATTGGCAAATGGGTGCTCAATTTGTCGAATGCTACGCGGCTTTTTTACGCAGGGTTTTTGCCTGGCAATTTGCAGGACGCCAGCGCCTGGTCGAACGCAAATGACCCACAACAAGTGATGGGCTATGAAGCCCTGCGGCAGAAATTTCAGAATCTCTCCCCTTTTTCCACTGGAGATGCGGTACAAGGCGGCTGGGCAGCAACAAACCTGGCGCTTTACGGCACCGGATCCATCGGCTATCTAGGTGCGATCGTAGGAAAAACCAATGTGGACAAAATCCTCCAACTCGATCTGCTGAAAACTGATTTTTATGGGAGCGAAGCTTACCCGACCTATCTGATCTACAATTCACATCCCACTGCTCAAACCATTCAGTTTGCTGCCGGCAATAGCCCGGCTGATATTTATGAGTCGCTTTCCGAGAGTTTTCTTTTGCAAAACGTTTCGGGACTGGTCAATCTAATTATCCCGGCAAATCAGGCCATTATGGTGACCATTTGTCCTGCTGGCGGTGCAGTTTCCTATGTTCAAAACAAAATGCTGGTGAATGGTTTGGTGGTTGATTTTGATCAACATGCCCAGGCCTATACAAACGCCCCCCGGATAAAAGCACTGGTCGCAGCAAAAAATCCGCTGGAGCTCAATGATTCGACCACGGTCTATGCGACCGTTGATGACATCGATTCCGGCCAGATCAATTATGAATGGAGTGCCACGGATGGGAGTTTTTCCGGATCAGGCGCAAACATTCAATTTCACGCTCCGTTAAATCAGAGCGCCCTCGAGATTCGCCTGATCGTCCATGACCCGGAGGATAATCGCGATACCGCATTCCTGCAAATGACCATCGTAGCAGAGATCAACGATGCACCTCAGATTCTTGAAATTCAAAAAAGTGTGGCATTTACAACACCTGGCGGAACGCTTCAACTTACTTGCATCGCTACGGATGAAAACAACGACCCATTGACCTATACATGGACGGCCACAGGAGGCAGCTTCATTGGAACAGGCGCTGTGGTGGATTGGACTGCTCCGGCGACAGAAGGCATTTTTGATCTCGTGGTGAAAGTCAACGACGACGAAGGTTTGTTCACCCAGCAAACGGTCAAGGTTCTGGTGAAAAATTTTAGTGCTGTTCCCGGCGACCTGATCGCACACTATCCTTTTACCGGCAATGCCAACGATATCAGTGGCAATCAACTCCACGGCCAAGCCAACGGCGCCATCCTGACTGTAGATAAAGATGGCGGGCAGCAGCGCGCCTATTATTTCAACGGAGGCTCGCAGAACATTACCGTTCCCAATAATCTGCTGCTCAATTTTCAGGATGGTATCACGGTCAGCTGCTGGTTCAAGGCCAATGCCTTGCCGGAAAAAGAATCATTTTTACTCTCGCACGGTTCCTGGCAAAATCGCTGGAAGCTGTCCATCACGCCGGAAAAACACCTGCGCTGGACGGTCAATACGCTGCTCGGAATTGCTGATTTGGATATGGACGCTCCCATTCAAACCGATCAATTTTACCATGTGGCCGCGACGTATGACGGGTCCTTGCTGGCCTTGTACCTCAATGGCAATCTCCACACGTACAAGGTTTTATCCGGGAAAATACGCACCACTGCCTTTCCTTTTCTGATGGGACAAATGTTGCCCGCACAACCGGAGTACAATTTCAAAGGCGTCATGGATGCGGTCAAAATTTATGACTATGCATTGCCACCGGATGGTGTGAAAAGTCTTTTTGAGGAAGCGCTGAGTGGGGTTCATCAGCCAGGTTTTACTCAAACACAAACGCTTGAACTTTTTCCAAATCCGGTTTCAGAGATGCTGACGGTTCGGTGGTTGAATAGTGGGGGGGATTTAAGTCATCCCCTCACTGCTAAGGTTCAGATTCGGGATCTGGCAGGGAAGGTGCTTCTGGAACAGCTTGCACGAGGTGGGGAGCGGATCGACTTGAGTACCGGAAAACTTACAAGTGGGATTTATACCGTATTTTTTAGCACCGATAAAACCATTGCAATGGCTCGTTTCGTCAAAATTTGAGCCCATTCAATTTCATAATAATACCACTTATTCACATAATAGCATCACATAACCCGCTTGTCCCTCGCTAATTTTGCTTCGCTCAATTACACTTATTTCTCATTAAAGATCAACTTGGAAGTATAAGATTTGGCGATCCTCTCCAAAGGATTGCAGGATATCTCGTTTTCCAAAATCAAGTTTTTTGAAACAATTTAAATCACTCAAATTATGAACCGGTATTTACATCCGCTACTCATGGTCACTTGCTGGTTGTTTACAGCAGCAGGGTTGAATGCCCAAACCC
The DNA here is from genome assembly GCA_964453475.1 of uncultured Saprospiraceae bacterium. Lineage (GTDB taxonomy): Bacteria > Bacteroidota > Bacteroidia > Chitinophagales > Saprospiraceae > M3007. Next base: position 5,074 of record CAYVPM010000038.1, read on the forward strand.
CAGTGGCGTCGTACGCCTTTTCAGGCAGTGCAAAAGACCAATCGTCATTTTCCAATCATGGCTCGGTGAATGGCGCTAACCTCATACAAGACCGCTTTGGCTGGCCAAACAGCGCGTTTTCCTTTGATGGTGTGCAGGGTGGCATCCGCGCTAACAACGCGGCGCAACTCAACTCCGCCAATGCGACCATTAGCTTTTGGGTCAATCCTACGGCCTTTCCAGCCCAAGGTGAAGTTTATTTGCTTTCTTTCGGCGGTTGGCAGCAACGCTGGAAGATCTCTATGCCCAACCATGGCAAACCCGTTTTTACCACCCATTCAGGCGGAAACTGCTGCAGTGACATGGACGCTGGCACACCACTGACCATCGGCTCCTGGACACATGTCGTGATGACACATGACGGCGCCAAGGACATCATCTATTTCAATGGCGTACAGGTCAATGAAAAAAATGTGACCGGAGCACTTGATGCAACGACCCATCCATTGGGGATCGGTTTTGACCCCATTGACAACGCCAACTATTTCAATGGATCGCTGGATGAAGTACAATTATTCGATGTGGCATTGACTGCCCCAGAGATCCTTGCACTTTATGCTGCCCAAAACACGGTACCGAGTGTGGCCCAAGGCAAAGTGGCTGACTATCCTTTCAACGGAAATGGAGCGGATGGCACCACTTTTGGGAATCACGCTGACATTTCAAGCGCTTCACTGACCACCGACCGTTTTGGCTTTGGCAACAGTGCCGTGTCGTTTAACGGAACTTCCAGCGAAGTGCTTGCATCCAACGGCGCCCAGCTTAATTCTGGAACAAGTACTGTAAGTTTCTGGGTAAAAGTTAATTCCCTGCCAGGCAATGGCGAAGCATTTCTGTTCTCCTATGGCGGCTGGCAGGAACGCTTTAAGATATCGTTGCCTACCCATGGCAAAGTGGTTTGGACCACCAACCATACCAATGGTATTTCTGACATGGACGCCGGCGGTGGCAACGAATTGCCTGTTGGTATCTGGAAACAGGTCGTGGTGGTACACGACGGAACGTCTGACAAAATTTTTATTGACGGCGTACTGAAGGCTACCAAAGCGGTAGCTGGTTTGCTTAATTCAACAACTAAACCACTCGGCATAGGCTTTAACGCCATTGACGGTGGTAACTGGTTTGACGGGGAACTGGATGATGTTTCCATGTACAATTATGCACTTTCAGATGCAGCCATCAGCGCACTTTATAATTCTGAAGCTGCGTTTCCTGGTACACCGGGCGATCTCGTAGCAGCTTATAGCCTGAACGGAAACGGCACGGATGCAACCCAATTCAACAATGTTGCGATACTGGACGCTTCGGCCACGGCCACGACCAACCGTCACGGCTGGGCATCCAATGCCTTGGGCGGTTACGCAACTGCCGAGAATTCGGCTGCGCTACAATCTGATTTTCAGACCATTAGTTTTTGGGTAAAACCTAATGCTCTTCCGGCCTCTGGCGAAGTATTTTTACTTTCAAACGGCGGCTGGCAGGAGCGCTGGAAAGTCTCCATGCCCAACCACGGCAAACCCGTTTTCACGACCCACTCTAACGGCGCTTGCTGTAGTGATATGGATTCAGGCACGCCATTGCCGGTAGGCACCTGGACACATGTGGCAATGACCCATGATGGTGCGAAAGACATCATTTATTTCAATGGCGTAATGGTCAATGAAAAAAATGTCACGGGTGCTCTGGACAAAACCAAACATCCATTTGGCATCGGCTACGACCCGATCGACAATGGTAGTATTTTCGATGGTTCGATGGATGATGTAGCGATTTTCAACCGGGCGCTTTCTGCTGTTGAGATTGCTGGATTGTATGCTTTACAGAATCAGGCTCCGGCGGTTCCTGGGAACCTGGTTGCTGATTATCAATCCAACGGGAACGCCAACGATGCAACCGGCTATAGCAACCATGCAACCGTGCAAGGTGCTCAACTTTCAACCGATCGTTTTGGCAAATCCAATCAGGCCTATTCCTTCAACGGCGTAAACCAGTCGCTGGTGGCGGCCAATTCACCTCAGTTGAGTTCAGCCAATACGACCATTAGTTTCTGGGTAAAACCAGCTTCTTTCCCTGGTTCTGGCGAGGTGTTTATCCTTTCAAACGGTGGCTGGCAGGAGCGTTGGAAAATTTCCATGCCTAACCACGGCAAACCCGTTTTCACAACCCACTCCGGCGGCGCCTGCTGTAGCGATCTGGATTCAGGCACACCGCTATCACTCAATACATGGACCCATGTGGTCATGACGCACGATGGCGCAAAAGATATCATCTACTTCAATGGGACAAAGGTAAATGAGAAAAACGCCCCCGGCGCACTGGACGTGACCACCAAACCAATGGGAATTGGCTTCGACCCGATTGACAACAATTACTTCTTCAACGGTTCGCTGGATGAAGTGCAGGTCTATAATGTTGCCCTGGACGCTGCTCAGATTGCAGCCTTGTATGCCACACAAAATCAGGCGCCAAACAATTCGGATACAGAAGCACCTTGCGCTCCGCTCAATCTTGCTGCAGGCGTTGCGTTTACCAACGTCCACCTTTCCTGGCTTCCAGCCATGGACAATGTGGGTGTCGTAGCTTACAACGTTTACCAGAATGGCGTATTGATCGCGACAACAACTGACCTGCATAACCTTATCACCGGACTTACTCCATTGACAGACTATGTATTCGGCGTGTCGGCCGTTGACGCTGCAGGCAATGAATCACTGACCAGTACACTCAAAGTGACATCTGGTATGGATCAAACTCCCGATACAGAGGCGCCTACGGTACCTGGAAACATAGCAGGGACAGCCGCTTCTAACTCGGTTTTGGTCACCTGGGATCCTTCAACCGACAATGTATTGGTAGCCGGTTATGTGGTTTTGGTAGACGGGGTGTTTTTTGATTCTGTTTCTGCCGCGACGCTTTCGGTCTTTATTGGCGGACTGGATCCGACCACCCTTTACACCTTTGAAGTGTATGCATTTGACCCATCCGGGAATAACTCGGCAGTCGCTGAATTGACGCTTAGCACCACTTTGCCCGTCGATACTGGCGAGCCGGGCATGATTGCGCATTATCCGTTTGATGGCGACGCTAAAGATGCTACCCCTTATCAGAATCATGGCGTCATTGGTGGCAACCCTACATTTGAAGTGTCTACCCACCCAAATGGGGGCGGGCAGAACATCAAATTCGACGGCGTACAAGACTCTGTGTTGGCGCCCAATGCGGTACAGTTGATCTCTGATTACGCCACCGTTTCTTTCTGGATCCGGGTAGACGGTGTCAATCTGGCCGTGGCAGAATCCTATGTAATGGACTTCGGTCACTGGAGCGAACGCTGGAAGATATCTCTTCCACAGCACTTAAAAATTGTATGGACGACGAATAGCAACAATGTACAATTCCCGGTATTCATCTCAGACATGGACAGCGGTGATGGCAACGAAATGGTAAAAACCTTCTGGTGGTACGTAAGCATGGTACACGATGGCGCCAATGATATTATTTATGTCAATGGACAACAAACCAACATCAAGCCGGTCTTGGGCAAACTGAATACCACCGCTCGTCCGCTGTGCTTTGGTAGCAATCCGATCGAAGGTGGTCAATATTTCATCGGCGCTCTTGACAATGTGAAGATCTACAACAAAGCCCTGACCGCCGGAGAGATCCAGCAACTCTTTAACACAGGTACAACGGCTACCAAGGACTTGTTGCCCAATGGCTTGAAAAATCTGGTACTGTCGGTTTCGCCCAATCCAACGGCGGATGTGCTGACGGTCAAGCATGCATTCAATGGCAATCAAGCACTTTTGGTGCGTGTATTTGACGCTGCGGGCAGACAGGTTGATGATCTGCATTTTGAAAAAAATGAAGTTCCTGTTGGTCAGTTTTCGCTGAATGTGTCTAACTATCCGAATGGACATTACACGCTTAACTTCGCGTTTGGTGGTAAGAACATTGGAGCAGTACAGTTTAACAAACAGTAATGAGTGATAAATGATGAAAGATGAATGGTGGATGGTGAATTCGGGCAATCAAGCCTATTCATCATTCATCATTCATCATTTATCATTCATCATTAAATTAGAGACCATGGTAAAACGATTTCCCAGCAATCCAATTTTAACAACCAAGGACATCCAGCCCAGTCAACCTGATTTCATGGTAGAATGTGTGTTGAATCCAGGTGTATTTCAATTTGAAGGAAAAATCTGGATGATACTCCGTGTGGCTGAACGCCCTGTTCAAAAAGAAGGCAAGATATCCTTTCCGATTTTGCGCCTGGATGGCAGCATGGAAATTTTAGAATTTGAAAAAAAAGATCCTCAACTCAACCTCACAGATGCCCGGATGGTGGGCTACCAGGACAAGACTTACCTTTCAACCATTTCTCACCTGCGCCTGGTGTGCAGCGATGATGGCGAGCATTTTCATGAGCCTGCTCATTTCCCAACTAAAATATTCGGGCAAGGGGCGCTTGAAACCTTTGGTATAGAAGACTGTCGGGTGAGTTTTTTTGACGACACTTATCACCTGACCTATACTCAGGTTTCCGAAAACGGCGTGGGTGTCGGCCTGATGCGTACCAAAGACTGGCAACAATTTTCCAGAGAAGGCATGATTCTACCCCCGCATAACAAGGATTGCGCCCTTTTTGAAGAAAAAATTGGCGGTCAGTATTTTTGTCTGCACCGGCCTTCAGGCATTTCGCTCGGCGGAAATTATATCTGGATCGCTACTTCACCCGATCTGCTGCATTGGG
>CAYVPM010000039.1:0-9842 GCA_964453475.1 uncultured Saprospiraceae bacterium
CCCTGTAAGCCGGTAGGGCCCCTGGTTGCCTTCTTGCCCCTGGATGTTCTGGCGGGCAAATTTGCCCCGCGTGACAGCCGCAGCAACCCGCATGCGCAACGAATCGTTTTTTCCGAAAAACGCCGATTCCGCCATGGTGCCCTGCAAACGTTTGAAATAATTACTGAAATACCCGCTTGGGCGGGTGAGGTCGTAGTCGCCGGCCGTGAGGGTACTTTGTTTCCGTTTTAACTGGATAAAAATCCGGTCGAACTCCTGTAACTGCCGCGTGGTGCCGTCGGGCTGCAGGGGAATGCTGTTGTCGGAAAGTGCGGCGCGGAGTTCCAGGTCGTTGCCCAGTTTGCCATCCAGTTGCAGGTTAAGGTTGGAATTAAAAACAAGGTTTTGGCTGTTGCCGAACGACAGGCCCCGCGTATAAGCGCCTGCAGAGGAAATGCCGTTGCTCTCCCAGGGTTTTTTTACGGGCTCGTAGGGAGAGTAGTCAAACTCAATGGCATCTGTATTGATGCGCCGCCGGATGGCAACGGTGTCGAGCCTGGCGATTTTTGCCCCAAAATCGTAGGGTAACACCCGGTAGCTCAGGGCAATCTTTTTGCAATCAGGGTAGGCTTTGAACAATTGGGCCGTGTCGTACAGGAGCCGGTTCTGTTTTACGGTAAAATAGGAGGGGGCCAGCACTTCGCCGCTGTCAAAATTCCGGATAATGCCCAGGGGCGTCGCCACGGTCAGGGAATCGATCAATTGGCCGGGCTGCGCTGCGTCCAGTACACGGGAGCGGAGGTTGGAATACCGGTTTTCTACCTGCGCCTGCAGGCCCTTCGCAGCGAGCACGACGAAGAGCGCCCATGAAATGCGCAGGAAAAGCAGACGATATCGTATCAACACAGCCGTAAAAGTCGATAAAATGGCGTTGAATACGGCGGTTGAGTTGCCTGGGGTATCCGGGCTTGTGTCAATAAGGGCGGTAAAGGAAATTGGTTCGTTTTTATTGGCAAAGACCTTCCAGGTTTTCAAAACCTGGAAGGTCTAATACCCGAACGAAAACTAAAATTTGTTCGTTATTTTGGAGCCGTGTTTACGGCACAATCTCAGTGCTACTCCTCTATCGGAATCAATATCCATTTCCCCGGGACGATGGCTTCATTGAGCCCCAAGCCGTTTACCTGTGCCAGTTCTGCCGGGTCCACTTTGTATTTGGTAGCGATGGAGCGGAGGGTATCGCCTTGTTTGGCTACATGCTCTTTGAACAGCGGCACTTTAGGTTGATCGCTGCTTTTCCCGGTGCTTTTGCTGTTTTTGGCATTGAGGCTGGCGCTCACTTTGTCGTCCTCAACGGGCCACTCATCCACAGGTTTTTTAGCATCATCCTTTTTTCCTTCCGGGTTGGTAGCGGGATCGTCGTAGTTGTAGGAAACGGGCTCTAACAGGTTGCCACCGGTGCGCGTTTTTTCTTCCTTGACCTGTCTGTTTACCGGTTCGTCGTATGCCAGGTTCTTTTGTGCCAAGGGGCCCGCTTGCAAACAGTCACATGCAGGGATGATTACCTTTTCGCCAATGGTGAAGGATATATCCCCTTTTGCAGGCATGTTGTTGGCCTGGCGGATACACTCCTCCGGGCACTTGTACATCCGCGCCAGTTTGTACAAATATTCCCCTTTTTCAACCGTATGGATCAAGGGGCGTTCGCTGGGGGGCTTCACCTCATCGTAATATTCGTATTGGTTTGGCTTTACCGCGCCTTTTGTAGAGGATGTCTGCGGCTTTTGGCGCCAGGTATCGTAGCCGTCGTCTTCGGTGTAATATTCTGTAGGCCGCGTCGATTTTTCATTGGTCTGCTGCTTGAGTTTCCGCTGGTCTACCACATGGTTGCCTGGAGAGCTATGCTGCACGGGCTTGTTTGCCGCATCGTTGACCAGTTTATCAGCATTGGCCGGCGGTTTTTTGTACCAAATAATTTGGCAGACTTCAATGATGTTCGGGTCGGTAATTTTATTCCATTTTACCAGGCTTGGCACGTCTACATTGTAGGTTCTGGCAATGGCGCGGAGGTTGTCGCCGCGTTGTACCACGTGGTAGCCGTCGCCCAGTTTTTCCGGGCAGTCAATGGTGACTGTTTCATTGCCATAATTGTACTCGGCGGGTTTGTTCTCCAGCGCTTTGTTGCTTTTAATAGACATGACTTCTTTGTCGGCCTCGGTATAGCCGTAAGATTCCTTGTCATAACCGTATTGGGCGGGTTTTTGATTTTTTGAAATCTCGATTTTTCCGCCTTCAGGACAGCCTTTACCGATATAATCGTCGAGATACTGGCCGTTAATGCGGTAAAGCTGCATCTGGTTTTCCAGGGCTTTGGCGGTACTGGTGCCTGTTTGGTCGGAGGAGAAGCCCAGAGAAGGGATCATTTCAATATCGGAGCGAAGCTCGCCACTTTTAATGGATTCGCAGTGGAAGGAATATTCCATCAGGCAATTCCGCAGTTTTGCTCCTTTGAAATAGACGGCAGTAGCAGAACCTGTTATGGCCAGGTTGCGGTCATTTTCCATCCGCAGGGTGTCGAAGGTGAAGGAACAGTTTTTGGAGCGCACCCAGTATTTTTGGCCACTGCGGGCGATGAGGGTAGCCGAACCGATGGGCATCAGCCAATATCCGCCCTCCTGGCGCTGGAAAACGATGAGCATCTGTTTGTCTTCCCGGTTGAGTGCAGCGACAAAGCCATCACTCAATTCCAGGCTGCGGCAGGAAACGGCGCCGGCAGGCATGGTTGGGGAGTAATGCCCAGAGCCTTTTGCGATGAAAACATAGTTTTCCAACACGTTTGGGTGAATAGAATAGGCATATACTGGATCCTCCCCTTTTACGTTGGGATAGGCATAGCGGTACACCAGTTGGCTCATGCAGTCGCGGTTGAACACCACATAGGTAACATCCTGAGCAGGAAGCAATTGAGCTAAAAATGTGATTGCAAAGGCAAGAACGATACGATTCATGGTAAAAAAGTTTATTGGTGAAAGGGTTTAAACGTTGATCGGTTGCTGGATTTCAGTTGTAACTATTTGATTAACGCAAGAATATGCGATAAAATTTCCTGCAAGGTTATGCGATAATTTTCAAATCCAGGATTGATTATCAGGGAAATATCCAAATCCACGGAAAATTCGGCTGGGAAACCACCTCAAAGCGAAATTTTTTCACTGGTAGAAATCTGAAAATGACCTGCAATCCCAGCTGTGGAAGCACAAAAATGTTTGAAATCTGCTTGCAAAGATACTGTTTAGTTGGCATCCAGAAAATAACGCTGCCTTAACTGCCAAACCCCTCCCGTGCACTACTTTTGCCCTATGAACAAACCTCTGATTTTAGTCACCAACGACGATGGCATTGTAGCGCCGGGTATCCGGGCGCTCGTGGAAGTAGCTGCTGAAATGGGCGATGTGGTGGTAGTTGCCCCCGATTCCCCACAAAGCGGCAAAGGACACGCCATCACCATCCACGACCCGCTACGCCTTAAAAAGGTAAAGGTATTCGCGGGCATCGAAGCCTGGGAATGTTCCGGCACGCCCGTTGATTGCGTAAAGCTCGCCAAACATATTGTGCTGAAAGACCGGCAAATTGACCTCTGTGTTTCCGGCATCAACCACGGCAGCAATGCAAGCATCAATATCCTGTACTCCGGCACCATGTCGGCAGCCATGGAAGCGGCGCTGGAAGGCATCCGCAGCATCGGGTTTTCGTTGCTCGATTACAGTTTTGATGCCGATTTCAAACCTGCCAAGCCGTGGATACGCAAAATCATGGCGTTTATGCTCGAGCGCCCTTTTGAACCGGGGCAATTGCTCAACGTGAACATCCCGAAACTGCCCGCAGACGCCATCAAGGGCATGCGCCTGTGCCGGCAAGCAGATGCGCGCTGGGTTGAAAAATTCGTCGAAGGCCGCGACCCCAGCGGGCAACCCTACTACTGGCTCACTGGTGATTTTGTGAACGGCGACCAGGCTGAAGACACCGATGTATGGGCATTGGAACAAGGTTATATTTCCATCGTACCATCCATGCACGACCTGACCAATTACAAAGCCCTCGCTCAATTGGCAGCACTTGAAAAAAAATAGCACCCTAGCACCCTAACATTATCAAATTATCACATTATAAAATTATCACATCAATGCCATGTTAAACAAAAACGCCATCTGGGTCGGACTCCTGTTAGGGCTTTTAGTACCCTCGCTGCTATACATTATGCTCTTGCAAATTTTTTCCATTCTGGAAATAAAGGGTGCTGCCAGCGGTACCGGTTTTTCCGAAAACTTCCGGGAACGCACCCTGGCGATTGTGGCTTTGGCTACCAACCTCTATTTGTTGAGCATTTACCGCCGGCGGCGCTGGGATAAGGTGATGCGCGGTATTGTGATCGGCACCACGATGCTGGCTTTAGCCTGGTTGTATGTATTTGGAAGGCATCTGTTTTAGCCCTGTAGGCAAATCCTGAACAGGTACTTAAACCCCATAGTCGCGCTCTACTTTGCAGATGCGCGTCTTATAACTCGAATACCATTTCTCCAAACCCATTTTTTGCGCAAGCTTGTGTTCCGCATTGTTTTTCCAGGCGCGGATAGCCTCCAGGCTTTCCCAATACGAAACCGTGATGCCCAGGCCGTCGCGCGCCGATTCTACGCCCAGGAATCCGGGTTGCCCGGCGGCTAACTCGACCATACGTTCAGCAGTATCCGCATAGCCTTCGTTCACATCGGTGCGCAGCGAAGTGAAAATAACGGCGTAATAAGGAGGAGTTGGGGTGTTTGCGATCATTTTTTATTGTTGTTTGTTGTTCGTTCACTTTCAAGTGACACCTGCCAGGCTGCTCATCTTCAATATCCAGTCAGCATGAGTAAGATACGGTTATTGCATTGTTATTGATCGTACAGTGGTGTGGATGCTACCTTACCAAGGTCACATCCCCATAAAATATCTCCACCGCACCGTCCACAAATTCAACTTTAGCCCACCAGACAAATACAGCGGGCGTCAGCGCTGATCCGCGGTAGTTACCATCCCAGCCTGCTTGCTCGTCGTTTGCTGCCAGGTGCTCTCCATTGAACAATTGGCTGCCCCAGCGGTCGAACACCTGGAGGCTTTGTATTTCTTTCACCCCTTTTCCGAAAAGCATGAAATAGTCGTTTTCCCCGTCGTCGTTCGGAGAAAATACGTTGGGCGCATACAGGTTGCGGTTGCGGTTGACGCGCACCTGCACCCGCGCCGTGGCCGTGCAATCGTTGTTGTCGGTAACCACCAGCGTGTATAAAGCACTGCTCAGTGGCTTCGCCCAGGGGGTTTCGCAATCGCTGCACGACAAACCCGCTGCAGGCGACCATTGCCAGGAGACCACATTGCCCGGCAAAATATTGCTGATGGGCTGTAACAGTATGGAATCCCCGATATCGAGTGTGGCTACGTCCGCAATGTCGAGGGTGGGCAAAAACGGCTGATCTACTGTCACCGTTTCCACCGCAGTACAGCCTAAGGCATCTTGTACCACCAGTGTGTATGCGCCGGAAGGCAAACTGGCCGTCAGGTTTTGATTGCTAAAGCTTTGCCCGCCGTCTGTGGAATAACGGAATGGAGCCGCCCCACCTGAAACACTGCCAAAATCAAGCATCCCGTTTTGATTGTGGCAGTCGGGCTGCAGCAGCGTGGGCTCGAAACTTGGTGGCGGCACGGCAACCACGTTCACATTGTCGGTGGCTGTGCAGCCGTTCTGGGGATTGGTGACCGTGAGGGTGTACAAACCAGGAGCATCCACAATACTGGCCTGGGCAGCGCTGCCGCTCACGATGTTGCCGTTGGTGCTGGCCCAGGCGTAGGACATGTTTCCGGGGCTAGGCGAACTGCCGTTCAAGGTGACTTGTGTCTGGTTGCAATGCAGGTTGTCGGCTGTTCCTGCTTCTGCGCCTGGTGCTGCGATGTTTTGGGAAACGGTTACAGATGCGCTTGCGGTGCAGCCGTTTTGGCTGTTATTCAAGGTCAATGTATAAGTGCCCGGCTGATTGACAACAGGCGCCAGGGTGTTTTGCCCGGAGACGATATTCCCGCCGCTGCTGGACCAGTTTGTGCTGAAATTGGCGCCCTGGCTGGAGCCTGCCCCGTTTAACGTTACACTGTTTTGTACACAGGTCAACATGCCGGGCGTGGCAATAATCGCTGTAGGAGGAGTTGTATTGCTGCCTACCGTAATAGTGGCCGTAGCGCTGCAGCCGTTACTGTTGTTCGTTACTTGCAAAGTATAGGTGCCCGTGCTGCCCACCGTGGGCATCAGGGTATTTCCGCCGCTCAGAATTTGCCCGCCGGGGCCACCTGTCCAGCTGTACACGATGCCATTTCCTGTGGTAGAACCGCTGCCACTCAGCACGACAGATGGCATGGAACAGGTTATACTGCTCGCGGGCGCCACGACAGCTGCGGGTGGGATGATGTTTTGGAACACCGGGATTGCCAGGGCGGCATCACAACCGTTCACGGTGCTGACGATGGTCAGGATATAGGTTCCAGGGGCATTTATGGTGGCATTCAAGGTGCTTTGACCGGCAAGGATATTGCCGTTGCCGGTAGTCCAGGCAGCCGAAAAATTACCTGCTGAAGGCTGCTGTACCGTACCGAGGAGGCTGACGGTTTGGTTGCTGCAGGTGAGCAGCGAGGGTTGCTGTATGCTCAGGCTCGGTGAAATGGTGTCGATGCCAATGGTTAGGCCATCGGTAGCGCTGCAGCCGTTGGAAACCAAAGTGCTGGTCAGTGTATAAGCGCCTGCCCGGTTGATGCCTGGGTTAAGGGTGTTGCCGCCGGAAACAATGTTGCCACCAGTGGTTTGCCAGCTATAAGTTGCCGGCCCGCCGCTGCTGCTGCCTGCCAGGGTCAGCGAGGCGACCGTACAGGTCAGGGTGCCGTTTGCCCCGGCATCTACTGTGGGTGGGGTGATGTCTTCCAGCACGGTAATGCTGCTGGTACGGCTGCAGCCATTGCTGGTGTTGGTGACCGTGAGCGTGTACAGCCCTGGTTTGTTAATGGTGGGTGTCAGGGTGTTTTGCCCATTGATTATGCTGCCACCGTTGCTGGCCGTCCAGTTGTAGGTAAAGTTGGCGCCTGTACTTGCCGTTGCATTCAGGGTGGTTTGGGTAAGGCTGCAAGTGAGCATTGGGGCGGTGCCGGCATTGGCTGCTGGGGCGCTGGCATCATTAAAAATTTCTACGATATCTGTTGCGCTACAGCCATTGGCCGGGTTGGTCACGGTAAGGGTGTACAGGCCGGGCGCGTTGATGACGGGGTTCGGACTGTTGTTGCCCGACACGATATTACCGCCGTTGCCGGCCGCCCAGTTTAAGTTAAGGTTGGGCGCCCCGCTGCCACTGCCGGTAAGGCTCAGGTTGTTGAGGTTGCAGGTCAGTGTGGCATCAACGCCTGCGTTTGCGCCGGGAGGGGTGTTGTTTTGAACCACATTGGTACTGACGCTGCTGTTGCAACCGTTTGCGAGGTTGGTCGTTGTCAGGGTGTAGTCGCCGCCCGTGTTCACCGTCGGGTTAAGCGTGGCGCCTCCCGACCCAATATTTCCGCCATTGCTGGCTACCCAGTTGTAGCTGAAATTTCCCGGCAGGGAAAGGTTTTGGGCTTGAATGTTTTGGCTGGGGTTGGCGCAGGTGATTTGACCTGGCGCCGTCACCTGTATATTGGGTGTTGCAATATCCTGCATGACCACGGCGCTTAGCGTTGCCGTACAGCCATTGGCGACATTGGTGGCCGTAAGCAGATACGTGCCCGGGGCATTGACATTTGGGCTGATGCTGTTGTTGCCTGAAACAATGTTGCCGCCATTGCTGGCCGTCCAATTGTAGGTGAAATTTCCAGGAAGCGTTTGGTTTTGCACCTGAATATCCTGGCTTAACAAGTTGCAGGTAAGCGTGTCAGGAGCGTTCAGGTTCAGGGTTGGAAGTGATTTGTTTTCAAATACCTGCACGGAATCGACGCTGCTACAGCCGTTGGCGGGGTCGGTAACCGTCAGCCAATAAATGCCACCAGCGCTGACAGCTACGAGGGCTGAATCCGTGTTGCCCACAAACATTCCGCTGGGGCTATTCCATTGGTATAATAAAGTTCCGGGCGCACCTGAACCGTTGGCCAACAAAGATAACTGTGGAATGCCGCAAGTAATGGTATCGGGCAATCCGGCATCGGCGGGGGGCGGCACAATATTTTGGTCGACAACAATCGTGTCGAATGATACACAACCATTGGCACTGTTGCTTACGGCCAATACGTACGTCCCGGCAGTGCCGGCCGTTGCAGAAATGCCCGTGCTGCTGCCAACAATATTCCCACCGTTGCTGGCCGTCCATTGATAAGCGTAGCTTGGGCCAACGGAGGAACCGGTGCCGTCCAGTGACTGCGTCAATTGGACACAAGTAAGGGAGCCTGCCACGCTGACAGAAGCCTGCGGTACCCCGGCAGAGATGCTCACCGTTGTGGTGGCCGTAGCGGTGCAGCCATTGATATTGTTGATGGCGGTGAGCGTATAATCGCCGGGGGCATTCACGACTGGCGACAGCGTATTTTGCCCGGAAAGTATGTTTCCGCCGTTTGAGGCCACCCATGTGTAAGCAAAACTCCCTCCCGGGCTGCTGTTGCTCGCGGACAAAGTAAGCGTGGGATCTGCGCAGGTTAGTTGGGCTGGTGGACTGATCGAAATCGGCGGCGGCGTATTGTTGATATGGGCAACGGCGAGGTCGATGCCGGTACAGCCATTGGCCATGTTGGTGAGCAAGAGCTGGTAAGTGCCTGCCTGGTTGACCACCGGATTGGGGGTGTCAGCCCCGCTGAGAATATTCCCGTTCGTGGTTGTCCAGGCGTAGGAAATATTGGGGTTGTTGCTTGAGCCATTGGCATTCAAAACAATGGTCGTTTGGTTGCAACGCAGGGTATCGGGCGCATTGGCGATGACCATCACCACATTGGTATCGGCGCTGACGGTGGCAGTATCGGCACTGACGCAACCGCTCAAACTGTCCAGCACACTGAGGACATAAGTACCGGCGGCATTGACCACGGGGTTCAGGCTGGTATCGCCGGAAACGATGTTGCCGCCGTTGGATGCCAGCCAATTGTACCCCAGATTTGGTCCAGTGCTGGAACCCGATCCCGACAGGCTGATGCTGGGCGATTGGCAGGTGATGGCGCCGGGTGGTTCAACGTTGGCAACCGGCTGGTTTTGGTTGGAGTTAACCACTACGGATCCACTGGAAATGCACCCGTTAATGGGGTCCTGTACCGTCACGCTGTAGGTGCCTGCAGAATCCACTTGCGGGTTTGGGGTGTATTGGCCACTCACGATATGGCCCCCGTTGCTTGCCGTCCAATTGATGAGTACGAAAGGCGGCGGGAATAAAAAAACGATCATAGCAATCGTATCAACCGTGCAGGTGATTTGTTGTTGCGGTGGTAAAAACACGTACGGTGGGGTCAGGTTCCCGATCACCTTTACCGTGTCGCGGGAAACGCAGTTGTTCGTGGTGTTTGTCACGTTGAGCACGTAGGTGCCAACAGTGTCCACGAGGGCGGTGGCCGTATTTTGTCCGGAAATAAAATGACCGTTGGTGGTGGTCCAGCTATAGGTTATGTTGTTGCCCGTAGAAGAGCCGGTTGAGGTAAGCATCACCGTATCCTGAAAGCAGGTTATGGTATCCGAAACCATGGCATTTGCGACGGGAGGGTTTGTTGTGGCCGTTACTTGCACTTCCGCCGTAGCGGTGCAACCCGTGTTTGTATTGGTAACGGTTAAAGTATAGGTACCAACCTGGTTGACG
>CAYVPM010000040.1:0-9825 GCA_964453475.1 uncultured Saprospiraceae bacterium
CGGGGTTGGTCAGGGTGTCGGGAAACTGCGTCCAGCCCTGGGCAATGGAGTCCCAGACGCCTGTGAGTTGAATTGCCCCCAATTGGTTTTGCCGGAAAAACTTGCGGCCTGCGGGCAGATACAGCACATTGGCATCCGTTGGGTCGAGTGCCAACGGGTTGATAAACTGATAATCTGTTTTTAATGGGCCAATGGGGTCGATGCGGCGGAAAGCAAGCACATTGCCCTGGGCATCCAGGTTCACTTTGGCGACCTTGCCTTGCTGGATCGACAGCACATAATAAGCCTTGCCGGGAGCAACGCCTCCGTAAGCGCCATCGCCGTTCACCGTCTGTTTCCAAAGGGCCGTGGGGCTGCTGGAATTGACGAAAAAGTTGCCATTGTCCTGCAAGCCGCCGATCAGGGTGTTGTCGCCCGGGGCGTTTTTGTCGATAATGGCGGTGTAGAACTGGGTGGTGGTGTAGCCATTGTTCAGCCGCGACCAATCAACAAACGGGGCAAGGCAGTTCTCCGTGCGGTGTACGCCGCCGTCGGAACCGGAAAGCATCACATTCGGGTTGGAAGGCAGGAACAGCATTTCATGGATGTCCGGGTGGTGTTCAGGGTAAATTTCAAAGAAAGGCAATGTCGTGCCGATTTTATAGCCACCAATTTTTGTGGTGTTGTCAGGCGTGGTAAAACCATCCGTACTACGCCAGATGTTGGTGCCGCCAATGAATACATGGTTCGTGCCAGGCTGTACGCGCACCACCAGGTCGTAGCCGCCTTGTGCGGCACATTTGTCGAATTCAGTACCGGAATCGGGCAAATTGGCGCTCAGGTTGGTCCATGTCCCTCCTGCCCCCGAGCCGTCGCCGCTGAGGTAGTTGTAGCGGTAAAAGCTTGTCCAATCA
Source organism: uncultured Saprospiraceae bacterium (assembly GCA_964453475.1). Classification (GTDB taxonomy): domain Bacteria; phylum Bacteroidota; class Bacteroidia; order Chitinophagales; family Saprospiraceae; genus M3007. The sequence goes on from CAYVPM010000040.1 coordinate 894, forward strand.
TTGGAACTGATGAAAAAGGTCTGGTGGCCTGTGCCAGGGGTCACTCCAAAGAAATAAACCTGGTTTTCGTCGTTGGGGTTGATGCCCATCACGAAGCGGTCGTATTCATTCGGCATAAAGGGCGGTGTGATGTTGACCCAGGTAGTGCCGTTGGTGCTGCGCCAGAAGCCTTTTGTCGGGCCGTCGGAGCTGAGGGTCGCGTACAAAACTCCCGTGCTGGTGATCGTTATGTCGGTAAAATATGACCAGTTGCCGTTGAGCTGACCCGCGCGTACAGCCGACCAGCTGGTGCCGCCGTTCACCGAGCGGTAAATGGAATTGATGGTGGCCATGTACACTACATCCTGGTCGATGGGCGCGCTTGGGTCGGTGATGACGCGCCAGCCTGATTGATACAAGGTGCTGAGTCCTTGTTGGTTGCCCCCTGCCGTGGAGCTTACTGGCGCCCAGGTTTCACCGCCATCGGTGCTTTTGAAAAGGCCATCACCGAGGTAAAAGGCTTCCCTGGCGCCTGCAGAGGCGCCGTACACTTCGCCGCTGAGGTAGTACCAGATATGGGTTTTGCCAGGACGGGTATCCTGGGCGATGCTCACACAGCCGGGGTGCGCGTTGAGCGGTGTTTTTCTGGTCCAGCTTTGGCCGCCATCTTCGCTCAGCCAAACGCCCCCCGACACCCCGCCTGCCAATAGGCGATTTTCATTGGTAACATCGATGGCCAGGGCGCGGGTGCGGCCGCCATAATTATAAGGGCCGCGCAGGAACCAGGTTGGGCCGGAGCGATCGGCACTGGGCTGGCTCATTTGGGCGGCGAAACTTCTTTCAAGGAATTCAATACCTGCCGGGATTTGGCCGGTAGCAGGGTCGGCCAAGCGTTTGAGTTCCCAGGCACGGCGCAATTTGCCGTTTTCTTCGGAAGCACCAGCGGGCATTTTTATCCCGGCAGCTGCAGTATTTTGGGTGGCGTGGAAGTAACAAAAGCAGCAAACCGCAAACAGCAGTAGTGCAAAAACAGGTACATTTTTTTTCATGGAAAATGTTTTAGGGTGGAAAGATAGGAAATTCGGCAATTCCTGGTTTCCCCCTGGTGTTTTCTCGGCCAAGTGGCTGTCTCATAAGCCCCAGCGGGGCTTTACCTTTGTAGGCCCGGCATATATTATATGTTTTCCGTTCCAGCGGAACGGTATCTTTAACGTTATTGTACCGTTCCGCTGGAACGGGCGCAATTTTCTTTGGCATTACTACAAAGGTAAAGCCCCGCTGGGGCTTATGAGATAGCCACTAAGCGCTCGAACGAAATTAAAGTCGGTTCATTTTTAGTATCCAGACCTTTTACCACAACCCCGCCACTTGCCTATTTGCCAACTTGCCACTTGCCAATTTGCCAACTTGCCACTTGCCACTTGCCAACATGCACCTTTCCCTTTGAAAAAAGGTCGACCCGCAAACTGCTGGGGGTCACCCGCACCTGCTGCACGGAAACGCTGTCGATGCTGCCTTTCAGGATCACGCCGGGCTGCAACTCAAAATAATCGAGTGCCGATTGCGCCGATGTTTTGATGGCGGCTATGTTTTCATCCATTGGGAACACCAAGGCGTTGGCAACCTGTTTCTTGATGGATCCCTGGAAGAGCCAGGATGCCGAGCGCAGCAAAAAACTCCGGGTATCGATGTGAAAATCGAGGTCTTTTACCTCCACGGCGTTTTTTTCAGGGTTAAAAACAGGTTTCCCGATGAAGTAAATATTGCCGTTAATGGAGCCGCTTAAGCGGGTGTTCACCACCAGTTTGTCGTTGTTTCCCCACAACAGGATGTCCTCTACTTTCACCTTTTTCTTTCCAGATTCGAATACCTGGCCGATCATCATATTTTTGGCCAAACGCTCCGCTTCGGGAAAAGGAACATCGGTTTCAAACTGCATCATAAAATCGTCGGGGGCTTCCGAAATCAGGTTCAAATTGGGCAAAATGGTGCTCGGGCGAAAGGCGGGTTTCAGGCCAAAAGTCACGTCGTTGATGCACTCCACCGCGATTTTCGCCTGAATGGCGCGCCCATCGCAATACAGGGGCGTGATGCCAATGCTGACGGGTGTGGTTTTAGTCCACATCTGGTAGGCGGTGTCCAGCAAAATCGGCATCTGGATAGCGTTCCAGGCTGATTGCACGTAGGGGCGCAGGTTAATTTGTTGGCTCACAAACTTGTCGAGTGCTTCCGCGAGCGATTTTTTGCTGCGGTTGACCACGAGGTTGGCGATGGTTTCCACACTGATATCGCCAATGCCGGTTTTCAGTACCGGTTGTTTGATCCATTCGTGCCACTCGACCTTGGTCCTGGTGCTCAGCGACCAGTCCGGGTTAATCTGAAAATCGGTGCTGAAGTTCAACGCTATCTCGGCCTCCGCTTCTGCGCCGGCGCCGAACAACAGTTCTTTTTTCATCCAGATTTTCAATGGCACGCGGTATTTCAGGGTATTGCCGTACATGGAAAGCGTCAGGTCCTGACTTTTCCAGGCGTTGAACATCAGGCCATCGCCGCCATTGTCTGTGTAGGAATAATCTTCGTAGAGGGGTTTGCCCGACAAGCTTGCATTCAGGGCGTAAACAAGCTCCGGGAGGGAAATATTGACGGGAATGCTAAGGGTGGAAATAAGCGGTTTTTCTTCTGCATTGTTGTATTGCTCCATTGGTCGGGGGGCATTTGTCATATTTTGGCTTTTGCAAAAAGCGAACAAGAATATGGTCGGAATAAGCGGCAGTAGGAGGTTTTTTTTCATCATAGTCAAATATTGAGCCCACAAAGTTATACTATGATTCGCCTGATTTTTGTGATTGACAATGATTGATTCAACTAATATTGACTTGGTACTTATAGTCAACGCAGAGTGGTTGTGAATGCAGAAATGATACAATCATTTTATAATCAAGCTTTTGTTTCACTCAAATCATTCAAAATCACTTTAATCACAGTATATATGCACAAAACCTGGCGGCGTGAGGTATACTAGCATGCTGCTGCTTTTATTTCCTGCGTTCCAATATTTCTACGCTGTGTTTTCCGCAGCAAAACAAGAGGTCTAGGATGGACAGATTGGGCAGAAAACCGTGTTTTTCCTGAAAAACTTGCGGATACCCCCCCCCGGCCCCTCCCCCTTCGGAGAGGGGGGCGACATTGGTCGTTTTTCTGGAATTACCAGCACCTTGGCGAAAGGGCCTTCTGAAGTTTTACGCCAAGGTGCCCAAGTAGACGAAGCAAATTCACTGTCGCCCCCCTCTCCGAAGGGGGAGGGGCCGGGGGTGGAGTCAAACGACACGCTCAGCCCCAGCGTCCCCTTCCAGCCCAGCTTCTGCACCAGTATAAATTCTATCAAATCCTTGTTGAAGTCGAACAAGAACTGAATTGGTTTTTCATAATACGCCGCCAGTTCATCGGCATAATGCTCAAAATAAGGCGCATTGCCGTAAGCGGTTTTGATGCTGCGCCAGTGCTGCCGCTGCCAGGGCTCGTGGTTGGCAGTGCGTACTTCCCGAATCGGTGTTTGTTGGTGCTTGCCTTTCAGCAGCGGGATACTCAACAACTGCAGCCCATTCGGTCCCGCAATGTAAGCGCGGTTGCGCAGGGAGCCTTTTTGGTAATGCTCGCAAGCTTCCAGCTGCACGTGTTCGGCATTCCAAAATGCGACGCACCAGGAAATGGAAGGAAGGTATGCGGTGGAAAGGAGCATTAATTTAATAATTTATTCAGGGCTTCACGGATATTACAACGGGTTTTACCCTGCAACGGCTTTCACCTTGAAGCCTGCTTTCTTGAGTAAGCGCAACATGCCTTTCTCACCTGCAAGGTGGCCCGCGCCGACGGCACAGAACAAGGTCTCCGTTTCGGCGATTTCAGCAAAACGCTTGGCCATCAGGCGGTTGCGGCGGTAGAGCAGCACCTTGCGCATGCCTTTGGCATCTTTTTTTGCCGATTTGTACAAGGCCTGGATTTCGCCCTTGGCATATCGGTCCATCATTTTTTTGAGGCGTCTGTGCTGGCGTTTATGGTTTTTTAACATCCAGACAAGTCCCGTGACGTGCAGCTCGAAAGGGATGCGGTGCAGGGTGTCGATTTGATCGGCAAAAGTTTCCACGCCGGTCGTCTTTTTGCCCAGTGTGTGGGCATGGTGCCACAGCGTTTCATCCAGGGAATGGGACATTTCCTCCGCCATGAAGGCCGTGCTAAGCATGGTCGATACGGTCATCGGGTGTTGGTACTGCAGGTTGTCGGCGCTGGTTTTCAGCTTTTTTTGGGCGTAGTGTTCCAGTAGTTTCCAGGCGCCGCGCGAGAGGTAATCTTTCAATGTTTTTCCTTCCGGCAAGCTGAGCGCAGTAGCCAGCGCGACGGGGTCGGCTTCAGAAAAATCGAACTCGGTGGCGAAACTGGTACATTCCGCCATACGCGCTTTGGCAAGCTCCAGCCAACCAAATGCCCGCAAGTCGCGCACGTGCATGGTGCCGAACAGGTAGGAAGGCGCGCCGCCATCGGGAGGGATGATGCGCCATAGCAAGGAATTTTTTTTCAATTTTTTCATGTCGCTGAACCACTAAGATCATAAAACACCAGAACCGAACAACAGGGCCATAACGATTATCATGGCAGCCGTAAACATTTGAACCATGGCCAGGGTCACTTTTTTCATGTAGCGGTTGCCAATCCAGGCCCCTGCAAAAGCGCTCAGGGTGGCCAGCAACAGCAATGGCCATTGTTCCATCAGGTTGTTGGAATCGAAGCGGCTGAAATAAACGGGCAATCGGGTAAGATCGACCATACAGGCAATGATAACCCCCGTGGCGATGTATTGTTCTTTTGTCAGGCCGCAATTGACCAAAAAAGCAGAACGCAAGGCGCCCTGGTGACCGCTTAAGCCGCCGAAAAAGCCGCTCAGCAAGCCGCCCGCCGTGAGGTAGCGACTGGCAAAGTTCAGCCGCTTCAAACGCGGCAAAATTTCCATCAACGCGAAAAAGATCATCAATACGGCGATGACCAGCTTCAGCGGGCTGACTTCCATCGTATGCCCACAGCAATCCCAGGTCATCAAGGCCGGCAGCTGGCTAAGGCTGCCCAACAACAAAGCGCCTGCGATGCCGCCCAAAATGGACGGAATGCCAAAGCGCCATACCGTCGGGAAAGCAGCGTGCTTGCCCAACAGCGCCACTTTGAAAAAATTATTTAGCAGGTGCACAATGCCTGTAAGCGCCACCGCGACGTGCAAGGGAAAAAACAAGCCGAACACAGGTGTCAGGATGGTGCCCAGACCAAAGCCCGAAAAAAGGGTGAGCATGGAAGCGAGGAAGGCAACAAGGGCTATGAGTACCATTTCTTTCAATTATAGTCAACGCAAAGTGGTTGTGAATGCAGGAATGTTGCAATCATTTTAAAATCAGGCATTTGTTTCACTCAAATCATTCAGAATCATTTTAATCACAGTATAAAAACGGTTACCAATATTTCGAAAAATCCCTGCCCGATTCTTTGGCCAAAACACAATCGAGGACAATGGCCGCAACTTCTTCCCGGGTGCGCCGGGAGGTGTCGATCACGACATCAAAATTGTCGAGATTGGTGCAATCGGCGTTGTACTTGAGCAAAAAACGGGCGTTCTCGCTGGCTTTGCGCGCCAGAATTTTTTGCACGGCCTCCTCCTGGCTTTTATACTGCTCGCTGTCGCGCTGGGGGTCGTGGATGATGCGCTGCGCGGCCACCGTCACATCGGTTTGCAGGTAAACCTTGAAAGATTTTGGCAAAAAGAACCAGGCCATGCGGCTGTCAATGACGTAGCCCCGGGGGTCATTCCCCAGGGCTACGAAAATGCCGTCGATGCGCTCGTCGATGCTCGGGTCTGTGTCGGCGCGGCGGTTCATTTCGAGGGTATCGATGCCCATTTCCTGGGCAAGTTGGCGCTGTATCTTCCCTGTTGAGACGTACTCGAATCCTGTTTTTTCGCAGAGGATTCTGGAAACGGCACTTTTGCCACTGCCCAGGTCGCCGGTAAGGGTTATTTTAGTATCGGGTGAAATTTGCATGATTTTGCCGGAAAAGGTCGGCAAGGTAGGGAATTTTGGGTTTTTGGGTGCCAATATCGAAGCTGCATCTGAATGGTGATGTCGTGCGCATGATTGTTGCGCTTCAATAAATGCTCATTTTGGAACAGGTTAATTCCCCTACGCACAATTCCAGGTTGTTTTATGGCTTCCGCTCAAACTTCACCTGATACCTGACGTTGTTTTCCACCAGTTCCGCCGTAATGCTGTTCTCCGACCAGGCTGTGATGTCCCAGGTTTTGCGCTCGCCGGTGCTGTTGTACACCAGGGTAATGTCTTGCTTGGCATCGTCGGCCGACCAGTCGCCGCTGTATGATTTTACCACAGTGCCGGCAAATGGCACGATTGCTGTTACATCTAAGTCGAACTCATCGGTCGATTGCAGGCTCAGGTCGAATTGGTTGGAGTCGGTGGCATCCATGTCGCCGGCCTTTACCTGGACGGACTTCCATTCGCCGATGAGGTGGTCTTTTAGGGTGGCTTCTTTTTTGCAGGAAGTAAAACCGGCTGTGAACAGCACCAGGGTAGCAAGGCTTAAGATTGAATTTTTCATTGTGTTGAAACTGATTGAAAAGTGAGAGTATAGCCCATTGTAATCGGACAGCGCATAAATGGCCGGACAACCCAGTTTATTACCCCAGCCCCCATGCCTTTAACGAAAACTAACAGATTTTTAACCACAAGCGGTTAAAGTTTCGTTACTTTGTCGCCCTTAATCCGTCAGTAGCACGCCTTTGATGCATTGTATTGTTCATCCTTAATCAATTGTTATGATTAGAAATGCACTCATTCTGACGACAGCCCTGATCCTATCCCAAAACACCGCATTCTGCCAACTCAAGTACCTCAACCTCAATGTAAGCCTGAACGGCGGGTACTCCATTCTCCAGCACAAAACCGATTTTCAGACCACTCCCCTGCACAGCCTCTATGAGTTTGTGGCCATCTCGCATGGCGGCACCGACGATTATACCTGGAGCGACTTTGAAGACACGTACCAAATCCGGGAAAAGTTCGGGCAGCCGCGTATGGGCTTTACGGGTCAATTGACCTACAAAGACTGGCCTATCGTAATTGAAGGACAGGCCTTGTCTTCTTCCTCAGCCTACACAAAAGCAGCCTATGCCGTCTGCGCCGGGCTCGGGAAAAGTTTTTATTTCTCTGATAGCTCCTTCTATTTCAACTTTTTAGGCGGCTACAAATACGTCGTAAAAGACTTTGGTTTCGGCGCCCATACCCTGACAAACAGCATTGGGTTGGACCAAGGGCGGGAACTGGCCTCCCAGTTTTTCGGGCCTAAAGACGCGCTCGGCCGCTCAAGTGGCGACCTGTTCGTCCTGCACGCCGGCATCGCCAAAACCATCGACTGGTATTACCGATGGAGCGTGGGCATCGAGGGATTCTACGAGCTCGACCTCACCGACAAACTCGTGCGCAGCGCGCGCATGACCAATTACGGCGCACAGGTATTCCTCAGGTGCCGGATTTTTGGCAAGAACCCGGAACCCGATCGGTTTTATCCGAATCCAGGCGGGGGAAGGCGGAATTAAAAAAAGGAACCACACCTTGCAGGAAATTTGCCTGTATGTACAATAAAAAAATCCTGGTACGGAAAGCACCAGGATTTTTTTATTGTAAGGCGGCCTATTTTTTCTCCGGCACCGGCAATTTCATATCCAACTTCTCCAGCGCCTCTACCAGCGTTTTGGCGACAAAATAATCGCGGTACCAACGGTTGTCCACCGGGCAGATATGCCAGGGCGTTGTGCTTTCGTTGATGGCATATTCGTAAGCTTCCATATATTTGTCCCAGAGCTTGCGCTCTTCCCAGTCCCCATCGTTGTGCTTCCAGTATTTGCTGGGGTCGTCGAGGCGCTGCTGGAGCTGGATGCCTTGTTCTTCATGTGAAATGTGCATGTAGAACTTGAAAATCAAGGTGTTGTTGTCAAACTGGATTAAATCCTCGAAGGCATTGATGGCTGTCATCCGTTTTTTCACCCTTGCCATATCGATCCAGCCATGTACACGCTGAATGAGAATGTCCTCGTAGTGGCTGCGGTTGAAAATGGTGGTCATGCCTTTTTGCGGCACCCAGCGGTGCACGCGCCACAGGAAATCGTGGGCAAATTCTTCCTCGGAAGGTTTTTTAAAACTCACCAGGTCAAGCCCGCCGATGTTACATTCGCGGAACACCTTGCGCACGGCGCCGTCCTTGCCACTGCCATCCATGCCCTGAAAAACGACCAGGATGGAATATTTCCCTTCTGCGTACAGGATGTTATGCAACTCCCCCAGCCGCTCGACCAATTTTTCGGTCTTGTCTTTCAAGTCATCCTTTGAAATGCCTTTCGGGGCTCCGGTAGAAATATCAGAGAGTTTAATTTTTGACATTGAATCTTAATGTTGAAACCAAATTTTGCGGCCAATTACCCTTTCGGAAGTATTGAAATTTAATAGCTTGATTGTTGCCTCGCCAATGTTGCTATTGGGATGAATAACTCCATCAAGGACGTAAAAATGTTCTTCCCAAACATCCAATCTTGGATTAAAAATACGCACCAACAAGTTTTGCTCTTGTAATATCGTTGCCAAATCTGTTCCTTTGTTTCGGTTGCATCTAGAGCAACAGTAGGCAAGATTTTCCAAAATAGTTTCTCCAGCATGTCTAATGGCAATAATATGATCTATTTCAAATGGGTACAAGGCAATGTCTTCAGGCAAGAGGCAGTATTCACAGCAATTATTTGCTCTTTGGGCAACCTGTTCGCGTAACGCATTGGAAATCTTCCGCCTCATCCCTGTTCTAGTGCCGCATCCGGCGAATATGCTATGAATCTACTGCCACATTTTCCCTTCAT
>CAYVPM010000041.1:0-6011 GCA_964453475.1 uncultured Saprospiraceae bacterium
TCTCTTGACGGCATTGCCGACCCGAAATTGTGGATCGGTATCGGCATAACCGTGTATGGTTTTGCCTATTTCATGGTGCACGATATTTTTATTCACCAGCGCTTCAAGTTGTTCCGGAACGCCGATCATCCGTACTTCAAAGCCATACGCCGTGCGCATAAAATGCACCACAAACACCTTGGCAAAGAAGATGGAGAGTGTTTCGGGATGTTGTGGGTGCCCTGGAAGTATTATCGGGAGGCCTTCAAAAACCAATAAAAAACGCCGATATAAAATGCCCGAATCCTACACGTATCTGCTGGTCGACCTGGGAGCCTTTTCCATCCCTTTTCTGTTCAGCTTTCACCCTAAATTGCGCTTCGACAAAACCTGGCGGGCGTTTTTTCCTGCCTGCTTTGCAGTTGCGCTGCTTTTTGTGTTGTGGGACATCTGGTTCACCAACATGGGTGTTTGGGGCTTTACGCCGCGCTATCTGACGGGCAATTACGTTGCCAACTTGCCCCTGGAAGAAATACTGTTTTTCTTCTGCATCCCTTATGCATGCGCCTTCAGCTACCATTGCTTAAAAGTGCTGCTAAAAAAGGATTATTTACAGGCATACGCGACAGGAATCTCTACTGTATTGGCAATCTTTCTGCTGATTACAGGCCTGCTGCACCTCGACAACTGGTACACCTCCATCACTTTTGTGGCAACGGCGCTGCTGCTTTTTATCCATGTACGGGTGATAAAAAGCCGGTATTTAGGCTATTACTACCTGACCTATCTGCTGATCACGCCGTTCTTTCTGATTACCAACGGCATCCTGACCGGCACCGGCCTGGAAGAGCCCGTTGTTTGGTACAACAATGCCGAGAACCTGGGTTTGAGGGCCGGAACCATCCCTGTGGAAGATTTTGCCTATGGTTTTTTGCTGTTGCTTTTGGTGGTGACGGGCTATGAATGGATACTTAAAATGCAGGAAAAAGATAACCAACGCGTGTCAAGTCAGGCAAATCTTACAAAACGTTTGCCAATTGCTCCTTAACCTTTTCCAACTCGTCCTTCATTTGCACCACCACCCGCTGGATGTCTGAATCGTACGCTTTGGCGCCAAGTGTGTTGATTTCGCGTCCAATTTCCTGAGAAATAAAATTGAGGGTACGCCCAATGGCATCTTCCTTTTTGTCCATTTGCTCCAAAAAGTACTTGCAGTGCTGCTCCAATCGGCTTTTTTCTTCCGACATGTCCATTTTTTCGAGGTAAAACAGCACCTCTTGTTCAAACCTGTTTTGGTCTAAATTGTCCTTGCCCAACAACTCGTCAAAATTGTTGCGCATACGCTCCCGCATCCGTGCGAAGCGCTCGGTCTCAAAAGGCGTTACTTCAACCAGCAAGGACAGTATATTGGCAATGCGCTGTCGCAGGTCGGCTTCCAGGACGACTCCTTCCTGCCGGCGAAACGCCTTCAACTGGCCAAGGGCTGTTTCAAGCACCTTGCACACTACCGCCCATTCGTCCTCGTCCATTTCTCCGGAAGGCGTGGCCACCACATTTGGAATGCGCAACAGTGCAGTGAGCATATCCTCGGTGGGTATGCCCAATTCCCGGGTAAGTCGGCTGAGTTCCCGGTGATAACCCCGGAACAGCGGCTCGTTGAGGCTCACATTGGCTGCTCCATCGGAATTTTGCACCTCGATGATCAGGTCGATTTTCCCCCTTTCGGCATTATCGGTCACAAGCTTGCGCAGTTCCAGCTCTTTTTCGCGGTAGTCGCCCGGGAGTCGAAGTTTGACATCTGTGACCTTTGAATTGAGCGCCCTGACTTCTACGGTGATTGTTTTTTCACCGAAGCTACCTTGCGTCCGACCATAACCCGTCATTGATAGAAGCATACTAATTCCTTTTTTTCTAATATTACCTCAAAATAGCCTTCTGAAGCGGCGACAAAGGTAGAAAAACCGGGTAGTCTGACACTCAGTATAATTTTTTTTGCAAGATTGTTTGTAAAGTGTTGAATTAGAGCGAGTTTGCAGCGCGAAATTAAATATGCCGATTTGAAGTCAGAGAGATTGAAACCATCAGTGCTTTTTTTTAACTAAAGGCTTGGTGGGGCCAAAAAATGTGCGAACTTTGCCCCTCGTTTTGAAGAAACACACCTATTATTCTATAATTCATTCAAAATCAACGAAATAAAACATGAGAAAGGCTGACCTTGTGAATGCTATTTCCGAAAAGACCGGCATTGCCAAAGTTGACGTACTGGTAGCGCTCGAAGAACTTTTCAAGGAAATCAAGTCCACGATGACAGGTGGCGAAAACGTTTATATCCGCGGATTCGGGTCTTTTGTGATAAAAAAACGCGCTACGAAAGTGGGCCGTAACATCAAAAAGGGCAAATCAATTGTTATCCCGGAACACTATATTCCTTCGTTCAAGCCTGCAAAAGTGTTCAATGAACAAGTTAAAACGAACGTTCATTCGCTTCCTGACGACAACGGAGAAGATTGATTGACAATCTTCTGATTCCTTTTCAGCCTTAATATTTTGTTCAACCCCAACGGCCAAAAGAATGACCAACAATGAATAAAGCGCAGATTTTGGCTCTTTTGGCAGCACTAGCCTTGTTTCTTGGCCTGTATTTTGGATTTGAAACCAGCCCGAGCAAACACAAAACCATAGAGCGGTCGCGTGCCATCCAGGGCGAGCAAACAAGTTTTGAAACCCTGTTGGATGCTGCAACCAATTCATTGCAAGGTGAACAAAAAAATACCTTGCGTGCTTTGGAAGCAGAATTAGCCGCCGCAACAAATGATGCCGAAAAAGTGTTGATACTAAAGCGTATCTCTGCTTTTTGGTACAAATCAAACCAATTGCCCGTAGCAGGGGGCATTGCGGAGCAGGTTGCCAACCTTGAAAATGCTGATTCTTCCTGGTCAGTTGCAGGAGGCAGCTTTTTTACCGCACTGGTAAGTGCACAAGACCCTGCCGTACGCGACTATTGCGCCAAACATGCAATAGCAGCTTTTGAAAACGCCGCCTCACTGGCCCCGGAAAAAGTAGAACACCGGGTCAATTTGGCGCTGGTATGGGCAGAAAACCCAAACCCTGAAAACCCCATGCAGGCCGTAATGATCCTGCGCGACCTGGAAAAAGAACATCCGGAAAACACATCCGTGTACAATGCTTTAGGCAGACTGGCCATTAAAACCGGCCAATGGCAAAAAGCAGTGGAACGCTTGGAAAAGTCCTGGAGCCTTAATAAAAACAACCCTAACACCCCCTGCCTGTTGGCGCGAGCCTACGATGGTCTGGGAAATAACGAAAAAGCAAACGAGTTTTCTGCCCTTTGTAAAGGTCAGTAAAACTTATAACTCATAACTTTCATAACTTCTAGCGCGATATGCCTTGCGGAAAAAAACGTAAAAGACACAAAATAGCCACTCACAAACGCAAAAAGCGTTTGAGAAAGAACCGTCATAAGAAGAAGCGTTAATCACTGACCCACAGGCACTTGGCGTTCTGTCATTAATGTGCCAGGGTTTGCGATTGGCCTAGCCGTCGAGCACTGCAAAACTTTCCGGAAGCCTCGCTGCTACCGGAAAGTTTTCGTGTTATCGGTGAATTCTGACGATTAAAGCCTCCTCTATTCGTGGTGGCAGTCAACATTTGGCAAGCAAAAAAGATTCTTTTGCCCTGGAAACCACCTCCTGCTGCGATTTTGTCCTCCCCAACAACTTCGAACCAGCCCTCCTTGCCAAAACAACTCTGCTACAACTGATTGTCAGGAGACTCCAACAGTCCGCTTTCCAATGACGTTGACGGTGTGCAGCCTTGCCCAATCCTGACATTTTGTAGGTGATTGCTCCTTTTTGAGCGGCATTCACCTATTGCGTTACCCTTTTTTGCCAACAGACGTCTGTGCTTGTTGCAAAACATAATATACCCACGTGGATAAAGAATTAATCATCAATGCCTCCGAATCAGGCGTTGAACTTGCCCTTCTTGAAGGAGGCAAACTAGCAGAGTTACACCACCAAAAAATCAACAACAATTTTACGGTAGGTGATATTTTTATCGGCAAAATCCGAAAGATGATGCCCGGCCTCAATGCTGCTTTCGTCGATATCGGCCATAGAAAAGACGCATTCCTGCACTATACCGACCTTGGCCCAAAGCTCCGATCGCTCATCAAATGGTCGAACGGCGTCATCAACGGCAGCATTAACACCCACAAGCTCGACAATTTCAAATATGAAGATGAAATTGTAAAAACGGGCAAAGTCGACCAGGTACTCAACAAGCGCTGGCCGGTAATGGTGCAAATCCTCAAAGAGCCGATCTCCACCAAAGGCCCCAGGCTTACCTGTGAAGTGAACCTGCCGGGCCGCTACATGGTCATCACACCTTTTTCCGACAGCGTTTCCGTTTCCAAAAAAATAGGCAGCGGGGAAGAGCGTAAACGCCTCCATACCCTTGCGGAAAGTATAAAGCCAAAAAACTTTGGCCTCATCATCCGCACCGCTGCCGAAGGGCGCAAAGTGCAGGAACTGCACGAGGAATTGATGCAGCTCTTGGGCAAATGGGAAGAAGTTTTCAAGCAATTGAAAGCCGAAACACCACCTGCCAAGCTCCTGAGCGAACTGGACAAAACAGGCAGCGTGTTGCGCGATCTGCTTACCGACAGCTTCAGCAAAGTAGTCGTGAACGACAAGGAGATGTATGCAGATATCCGCGCCTACCTGCAAAATATCAGCCCGGAACAAGTTGGTATTGTGCAGCTTTACAATGGCAGCAAGCCAATTTTTGAAACATTCGGCGTTACACGACAGGTAAAAGCCTCTTTTGGGAAAAATGCTACCATGAGCAGCGGCGCCTACCTCGTCATTGAAAAGACGGAAGCCATGCATGTCATCGACGTGAACAGCGGTCATAAGATGTCGTCTGCGGATGTCGATCAAACCATTTTCGGGGTAAACCTCGAAGCAGCCGAAGAAATTGCCCGGCAGATCAGGCTCCGCGACATTGGCGGCCTTATCATCGTCGATTTTATCGACATGAAAAACCAGGAACATCGTCGCCAAATCGCCAAAGCCATGGAGGATTTCATGCGCAAAGACCGCTCACAGCACACCATATTGCCTTTGTCGAAATTCGGCTTAATGCAGATTACCCGCGAGCGCGCCCGGCCGGAAATCACTGTGAATACCGCAGAAATGTGCCCGTCCTGCAACGGATCAGGCCAGGTAAACCCCACCATCCTGCTCACCGATGATATTGAGCGCGACCTGGAATCCATCATGCAGTCGCGCCCGAAAACAAAGCTGACCTTGCGTGTGCATCCTTACCTGGAGGCTTTCCTTAAAAAAGGTCTTTTCAACTATCGCTGGAACTGGTTCCTGAAATTCAACAAATGGATCAAAATCGTGCCGGAACCAGATTATCATTTGTCTACCTACAGATTCTTTGATAGTAATGAAGACGAAATACGGCTGGATGCCTGAAACAGGGCTTCGGGGTAAAACTTGAATCATCCCGAAATTTTACAATAAAAAAGCTGTCAACCGAAACAATTTCGGTTGACAGCTTTTTTTGGGAATCATTTCAGGTCAGAAAACAAGATTCCAGGTCAATACAAACTGTGTAAACCTGAAATCTTGTATCCTAATACCTTTTTTATTTAATGATGACTTTCGAATTGCTGCGATACTGCGCGCTCTCCAGTTGAATCATATACATGCCCACAGGCAATTGTTGTACATCAAAGGTCACTACCTGGCCCGGCGTCAGGCCATTTATGCTTTTCTGGATAACAACGCGGCCATCCGGGCTGAGCATTGACATTTGTACTTGCCCTTCAATGCCCTGTGGCATGCTGACATATACAAAGTCGCTCGCAGGGTTAGGCTGAACCAACATGGGCAGTTCCACTGCTTTTGGCTCATGTGTAGCCACTGTCAGCGGCTCAACGATTACACCACGTTGCTCGGCGCGGTCGCAGGCAGTTATGCCGTCCGAACTCACACAGGCTT
>CAYVPM010000041.1:6021-9804 GCA_964453475.1 uncultured Saprospiraceae bacterium
TCAGTATCATAATTGAGCATGTCCATAACGTCCACTTCATCTACCACCCAATAGCCACCGGTTGGGCCTGTGTTGTCGTCGGTGCCAAAGCGGAAACGGAAGGCCATTTGTTTTCCTGCGTATTGGCTCATGTCGAAATACGACTGTACCCAGCCGTTGGAGTTGCCGGAGAAGCCATAATGGTTGGGGAATGCAAAGGTGCCGTAAGACACCTTCAGCGGGTAGCCATTTCTAAATGTAACAGCATCTGTCACCCGTTTCCATACCAGATTGGAGGCACTAAGGTCCAGGAACTCCATGAACCCGGCAACTGCGCTCGGTTCTGTATCGTATTTATGCCAAAAACGAAGGACAGGCTGTGCTCCAGTTACTGTAAACTGCTGGTTGGGGTCAATTGGTTCCAGTACAAAATCGGTGTTGGCAGTTGTGGAAGCAGGCGCCGACCATGCGGCTACACCTGAGTGCACATCGTCGCTTTGCATGTAGAAGGTGGTGAAATCAGTCAGGTCTTTGGAGTAAGATACCCAACTGTCTTCTGTATCCATGATATCATTGTAATAGCGCTCAGAACCTACATTCGGGTCAGATTTTGCCGTGTACGTGAGCGTGATTACCTGCAAATTCGCCATGGTTCCGAGGTTCCAAACCACCATGTTCCCATTGGCAGTGCCGCCATTGGAGGCACTCACCAGGGTAAGGCCGGCAGGGAGCTCATCTGAAACCACTACGCCAGGAGCGTCTACGCCCCTGTGGTTGGTAACAGTGATGACAAACTCGGCATTTTCGCCCGGCTGGATGGTCGGGGTCGTCGTGATTTTTTTGATCTTCAATTCTTTAACGCAGGTAGGGATTGGGTCGAAGTTCTCCACACCATCTGTTGCTACAGCACTGCCTGCACCCTGGTTGGCCAAATAGCCAAGCCCGCGCCGAGCAAACACTGATGAAATCAGGCATGTGTCAGCGCCGGCGTAATTGATTTTATCAGCCAGCACAATGGCATCGCGGCCATCCTGGAAGCCAGGGCTGCAAGGTTGTAGCTTCATCCCGTCCATAACCAATTGCAAAGCACGCGCATTGCCGCTGTTCGGGTTGTTGATATCGGCATCATAGCCATACTTCTCTACCATAGCCCAGTAAAGGTCCCAAATCATTGAGTTCCACACTTCGCCCAGGGCATGCACCTGTGGATTTTCTGCAACAGCAGAAAAGGTCAAAGGGTTGACACTCATATCCGTAGAGTAAGGATAGCGGCGGATGCCGTTGCCTTCCGCAGGTTGGCGGTACACAAAGGTTCCAACACCTCTTTTGGTTGGTCCGCTGTCGCCAGGACGAACGGTCGTCACCAATGAGAAAAAGTCGCTCCAGCCTTCACCCATCTGCTCGGCGTTGCCCAAACAACCAGAATTGCTCGGACCTCCCGTCAGGCGGTTCGAAATGCCATGCCCATATTCGTGTGCGATGATCAGGTTGTCAAAATCGCCATCTACCTCTGCGGGGCCTCCGCCGGAAGATGGCGTGACCAGAGAGATGTTCAAACCATTGCCGGCGTGCTGGCGCAACAAATCACAATCAATTTTTCTCATCCAAACTGCAGGGATGGTCACTTGTGCGCCTACCGCACCCGCACCAAAACCTGTTATCGGAGGCGCGCCGTGGTCGCAAATGATGCAGGCCATGGCGCCTGCTTGTTGGATGGTAAGCGCCTTTAAGCCGAATTCGCATTCGCCGCGGTCGATCATGACAATTTTTCCGGTAACGTTGTTGGTTGGCGGCTCGCAGCCGACTGTTGGGTCGATGCCGTCATTGACAAACACTACTTCGGAAGTGTAAGGCGTGCTCGTGACAGGCGCGCCCCAGCCGCCCTGACCTCCGTAGTAGGAGCCAGAAACAATGGCAGGGGCATTTACTTTCACAATACCGCCGCCCGTGGTGTTCCACACGTACATCTGCATCCGGCCGGAACTGCCATCAGCCGGCGTGGAAAAGTTGGCGTTGTTGGTGCCGCTGCCATCCAGTGCTTGCGCTGATACCGCATCGTTCCCGGCGCCGCCATTCCCATAGTTGTTTACCTGGAAGTTGCCTGCAGCCTCGTTAAAGCCATACCGGTAGGCGATGTCGTGCATCTTGTTGTTCATGTAGAACAGGTTGGTAATGGCCGCCAACTTATTCGCCTGCGGCTCCGCATTTGGATCATAAGGGAAGTCAAAATTGAGCGTTGGGCCGGCATTGGCAGACTCAGCCTCAGAACCGGTATTGTCGTTGGAACTGTCATCGAATGCCCACACATTGTTGCCCCGGGTATAAGTGTATTCTCCGCCCGCAGCACCATCTGTGTCCAGCCAGCCATAAGGCGAAGCCATTGGATCCGAGGGATTGGTGACAATAGAGCGCGTGCCATGGCCTGGGCTGCCAGTAGGCAAGGCAAAGACATTGTAGGTTTCATCCATAAGCAGCTCGACAGCCGATTTTTCAGGCGAAGCGGACATAGAAACCCCGTTAGAACCATGGCCTTGACAATCGGCTGTATGGCCCAAAGATGCATGGTTACAATACTGCGTATGGTTGATCTTGTCCAAAATCAGACCCGTAATGGCATCCACGCGGATATTCCACATATCGGAGGTGTTTGCCTGATCGATGACCATCGTCCAGGACAAGCGCGCAGTGCCGTCTGCTTGTTTGGTGTAGCAAGCCGAAACGGGGATGTCGTTTTTTGAAATGGAACCGCCCTCAAAAACCCAATTGCGCTCATTAACCTTCGTGCGCAAGGACGGGAGCGGGAAGCCATTGAAACCGATGTTCGCCATGGTCATTTCCAATGCTTTGGAAGCGCTTAATGAAGGCAAAGTTGTGTTTGCCATGCGCTGCAAGTCGTGCACAAAGCGGTGCCCGACATGGAATACCTTTCCATCAGGGGTAACGGTCAAGCCAATCAGCGCATTGAACACGGGGATGCCTTGATGCTGCTGCTGCACCCAAACATGCGTGACGCCGTTGTGCTGCGTGACGTATTCATCCGTGACCCGGATGTCTGCCACATCCTGTTGTGTCAGGTTAAGGGCATTGTACTGGCCTTGGAGGTACGCCAGCGCATTTTCCCGCGCAGTTCTGCTGTTCTGTGCAAAACTGCTACCGGCAAAAAACAGCAGCATGGTGGAAAAAAGGAATAAACGGGTGTGTAATTGTTGTCGGATCATGTGCCGAAGAGTAAGATTTGGTTAAAAAATAATTTTCAAGCTAATATCAGGCAATTAAGGCGCCTTTCAAAGCTGAAAAAACAAATTCCATTCCATTCTCATGGAAATATGCTGTCAAAGGTAGCAAGGCCGGAATATCCAAAACCCCTCCTGAATAAAAATGTCAGAAATAGCCAAGTTCAAAACCTTGTAGGGCAAAAGCACTTTTTCTACCTTTGCGCAGCCTGCCGCCGGAAACTGGAATTTTCCATCGAACATCAAACTCATCTCACTTGTGCCCGAAGTAAAACTTTTCTCCTGCTCAGCCTCCAAAGAGCTCTCACTGCACATTGCCAACCACTACGACAGCCCCCTTGGCGACACTTCCCTGGCGCGGTTCAGCGATGGCGAAATGCAGACCATCATCAACGAAAGCGTCCGGGGTTCCTACACTTTTTTCATTCAAAGCACTTGCCAGCCGCACGACAACCTGATTGAGCTGCTCCTGTGGATCGACACGGCCAAAAGGGCTTCTGCAGGCTATATTACAGCAGTTGTGCCTTATTTCGGCTATGCCCGGCAGGATCGCAAAGACAAACCCAGGGTA
>CAYVPM010000042.1:0-9739 GCA_964453475.1 uncultured Saprospiraceae bacterium
GCAGGAATGTTGCAATCATTTTAAAATCAGGCATTTGTTTCACTCAAATCATTCAAAATCACTTTAATCACAGTATAAATGGGAGAACGCAGGAATGGAAGCGCTTATTCCCGAAGCCAGGCAATTTTTCCGCTTTGGGCGATGCTTCCGCCAACCCTGATCTGAATAAAATACATGCCAGCCTGGATTTTGGGGGCAAATATGTTTTCCCCGCGAACGACAGAGGCTTCAAAAGCAAGCTTCCCGGTCGTGGTGTACAATTGGATGGCGCCTTCGCTACCTTCCCAATCCAGAACGAATTGTCCTTTGGCTGGGTTGGGAAAAACACGCGCCTTGGGCGTTCCAGGCTCCTCCGAAGCAATGGTCGCTTTCCATTGATCGTACAAGCGTTGAAGGGAATCAATAGGCTCCATACCTGTTGGCAATGAAGGCACATTCAGGTCAAGGTAAAAATCATCATTGCTGTCGGTAGGCTTGGCCACGCGCAGGAAGGCAGACAGCGAGGAGGTGCCGTTGTTGAGGCAACGGGAATCGGCGCCCGGCACGTTCGCGCCCTGCATAGACTGCATCAGGCGTTCGGCAAGGGTTCCGGTGGCGGCGAGGAAACGTGCTTCCATGCTGTCGAGGATTTGAGCGCCGAGCAGGATATTGCCCTGGATGGCATAGTTCGCGCCCGTTTTGTGGTTCTTGTAATTCAGACAGGAGGAGCCCGTGAAGGCGGCTGCGCGCGGGTGGCCTTGCGGGTCGAGATCGACGATGCCGTACTGGCGTTTGAGGGCGCCGAATGCGCCTTCCGGGTCGTTTTGGCGCAGCCACAAAAGGATGTCGGCAGGCGCGAGCCCCTCCTCCATTTTGAGGCGGGCATTGGCCTGGTTGGTCGGCAGCCAGTAGGATTGGGTGTGAATGGCGCCTCTGCCAGGCAGAATATCGCTGATGATGATGGCGCCGCCGCTGCCGGGGAAGGTAATGTTGTCGAGGCAGGTGGCTCCGGCGCTGCCAATTTCACCGGTGATGGTGTCAATGGCAACGATGGAGAACGTGTCCTGTGCCATTGTGTTGAGACAAGACAACACAATGGCCAGGAATGAATACAATAATTTCATGCAGGTAATAAAGCCTTTGGTGAACTTACACGGCATCCAGCACGGTATTCACCGTTACCTTCAGCACTTCGCCCGCAATATCCTCAAATTTTCGCTTTGAAACAGCAGTTTCTGTCAGTAATTCAATTTTGAGCTGTGCCCAGCGTCCGCGCACGAGCAGTTCAAAATCGTCCTTTTTGATTTTCCCATCGGCTAAAAGCGCGGCATAGCGCTTGGTGTCCTTTTTTAGCTGGGTATGAAGTTTTAGGGCAGCTTTTTCATAATGTTCCTTGCGGCGTTTGATAAATTTCCCTACAAGGTCAGCGATTTGGTTGTCAAGGTTGTCGAGGCCCTTATCGATGGAAGTTTGTTTGTCTGGCATGAGTGGTGAATTAGAGGTGATAGGGAAATTATTTCTTCTTCGCTTTTTCGGCGCTGGTGATAGACGCTATGCTCTTTTTAGCTGTAGTGACAGCTTCTTTGACGACATCTTTGTCCAGTTTTCCATCCATTTTCCATTTTTCAAAAAAAGGTACGACGATGTCGGTTTTCAGGAGTCGCCAGGATTCGGCGATGGATTTGTTGCCCTTTTGGGCTTTCGCATGCTCATAGGCTTTGTCGATCTCGATGAGCAGGGCGCTGACTTCGGCGCTGCTGCTGCTGTAACTGCCGGTGGCCTTGGTCATCAGTTCGACAAGTTTGGTGCCGATGTTGCTGATGTTATCGAAGCCGATGGCATCGAACCTGGGAGCACAAGCCGGGGTACTCAACAGGAATAATCCCAAAGCAAAAAGCAGCGGGCTTGCATTGAATGGTCTCATGTGTGTAATCGGTGTTAAAGTGGGTGAAATGTTAGGGAGAATATGCAGTATTGGCTTGCAAAAATAACCTTAAACGCGCAATAAATCCTTTCGGGTTTTAGAATATATTTTGGGGCTTCAATTTCATGGGCTCTGGTGATTATCTTTGCAGAACTTCAACATAAAACGCGATAAAAATGAAACAACTTTTCTGCCTCGCAACCCTTGTCTTGCTTTTTTGGGCCGCAGCTGCGACTGCACAAAAAAACGTTGTTTTTACAGATGTCAGGTATTACCCGATCAATGAAAACCCGGTTTACGGTGCTACTTTTGGCTATTTCCGGCAGGTTGCTCCTCGTAGGGAATTGGGACTGAAATTTGCTGTTACCGCAAATGACCCAGCCGATAAGTATCCGTATCCGGGGAATCCATATCTGCTTATGGCCAATATTGACATTACCAATCGCTGGACCTTATCAAAAGCGCGCAAATCAAGGTGGTTTGCAGAGGCAGGACTTTCTGCGCTGATGAAGTTGGAGCGGAGGCCACCCTACACCTTGGAATGCGGTACTGGGCTCACTCCCGCTGAGCTTGAACGATTGGTCCAATATGCTTCACAGTATCATCAAACCACCATTTTTAGCCCTGGCCTGTCTACTGCGGTATCCTGGGAATATGCCTTGACCCGAAAGTTTATGCTAGGGCTTAGTTGTTTGGGCAATATCTATTTCCTGGATGCTGATAATTTTTCCAACCTGTTACTCCTCCCCAGCCTGCACAGCGCCTACAGATTTTAACCAAAATGAAAAAGAAAAACGACCAACCGATCGCAGATGTCCTGCAAGACATGATCCAGGAATACCGCCTTGGCCCGCAGCTCAACGAGTCGCGGGTGAAAACGCTCTGGAATGAACTGATGGGGAAAACCATTTCCACCTATACCTCGAATATAAGTGTGCGGAAAAACGTACTCTATCTCACCATCCTTTCCGCACCGCTGAAACATGAACTCTCTTTCGGGAAGGAAAAGATCAAAGATTTGCTGAATGCCGAGCTGGGGGAAGCGTTCATCAAGGAGGTGGTGATTCGCTGAACTTAATTATACCATGCGCTTCTTTTCTGTATTCCTAGCTTCCACCATCCTGACTTTTTGCCACCGCAATCCGGAAGAACTAGTCCCGGAGCCCCAACCCGGAATGGAACAAATCGACATCCTCGCGCTAGGCGACTCCTACACCATTGGACAAAGTGTGCCTAAACAAGCCAATTTCCCCAACCAGCTGGCCGACACCCTGCTGCATGCAGGTTTGCAGGTGTTGCGGCCTAAAGTGATTGCACAAACCGGCTGGCGAACCGACAACCTTCAAAACGCCATAGCGGCACAATCCAGTGAAATTGGCGACAGCGTTTTCAGCCTGGTTACGCTTTGTATCGGGGTGAACAACCAATACCAAAACGCCAATTTTGAAACCTACAAAACGCAGTTTGAGCAACTGTTGCAGACGGCCATTGCCAGGGCCGGCGGCAGAAAAAACAGGGTTGTCGTGCTTTCCATTCCCGATTGGGCGTACACACCCTACGGCCAGAATTTTTCCAATCCACAGGCAATTTCAGAAAAAATAGACGCTTATAATGCTGCCAACCAAACCATAGCAGCCAGTTTTGGCGTTCACTATGTAGATGTCACCGCCATTTCCCGGCGAGGCCTGGCAGAGCCAAATTTAGTAGCAAACGACGGGATTCACCCATCCGCGATTCAGTACAGCTCCTGGGTGCAGGAAATGCTGCCATTTGTCCAAAAGGCGTTAAATGATTGAGGTGAAGTGAATTTTTTCAAATAATATTGATTTTTTTGCAGCCTTGGGCAACCATTTCTTTTCTTCTCCCATCAACAACACTGTAACCAGCCTCATGCAACAATTCAACGATCAAGAATTGGTAACCGGCGTACTGAAAGGTAGCTCAGCACATCAAGCGGCGCTATATCACCAGTACAGCGTACCGATGTTCAGGGTGTTGTTGCGGTTTTCGCGGGATAAGTCGGAGGCTGAAGACATGATGCAGGACGGTTTTGTGCGGGTTTTCAGAGACATGGCGCAGTTCAGGGGAGATGGCGCCCTGGGCGGTTGGATACGCAGAATCATGGTGAACACTGCGCTCAGCCATTTGCGGAAACAGCGGGATTTTGTGAAAGATGTGCCTGATTTTTCGGTTTTTGAAGCGAAGTTTCACACAGAAGAAGATTTTGCCTCCAATTTGGATGCGCAAACACTGCTGGGCTACCTGCAAAAATTACCGCCTGGCTACCGTGCCGTTTTTAACTTGTACGCCATAGAAGGGTTTAGCCACGAGGAAATTGCCGAACAATTAGGCATCACCATAGGAACCAGCAAAAGCCAACTCTTTAAAGCCAGGGAATACCTTAAAAAAATCTTGGACAAGTCTTTCATTTCATAATTCCCCCTAAAAAAGCCTGAAAATTATACCGATGACTGAACCGCAAGAGCTCCGCTCCATTGACGAACTTTTCAAGAACACCTTCGAAAACCTGCCGGACACCCCGGCGGAATCTGGTTGGGATACCCCTTCAGAACGTGTATGGGATCATGTCCGCCACAATATCCAGGCACCGCGTAGCGGCTGGAGCTTGCAATCGCTGATGATTCTGACCGGTTTTGCAGTTGTGTTAGCTGTTGGACTTTACTTTGCTTTTACGAGCACTGAACAAATAAACACCAAGCCTGCTGATGCGGCCGCTCCTGCAGTTGCAGCCCCTGTAATTGCCGCCCCTGTTGCCGAAGTTCCAGCTGCAGTACCTGCACCTGTGACAGTACCAACCCCTGAGGTTGTCGGTCAACAGAAAACAAACAAGCGGCAACTTAACACAGTGGCCAAAACAAGTCCTGTTGAAAAGATGCCCGCCCCAGTCAAGCCTTTGCCCGAAGCACGTGAACCGCTGCGCAGCAATGGCGCATCCCCGCTTCCCGGCAGCAACGAAATCAAAATTCCAAACACCACAGAAGCGCTGAAAATCGAACGCGCCAAAGAATTGGAGAAACTGTGGCGAACACCGCTCGATTTCTTACCTGTGCCGAGGACAAATACGCCAAACAAATAAAAAACAACATTTTAGCAGTGATAATGGCGCCCATCGGAGTAATCTGGCGGGCGTTTTTTTTTAACACATAGACACATAGGGACATAGGACACATAGCCGATTTAGCGTACACATTTTGAGCGATGGGTGGGTTGAAAAACTATGTGTCCTATGTCCCTATGTGTCCTATGTCCCTATGTGTCCTATCTCCCTATGTGTCTATGTGTTAAAAAAAAAGGTATTGATGGAAAATCATGCATTTGCCTCAAAGACTCTTAATCCAGTTTTTGACAATCTCAAGTCCTTCCTTGTGCCCCATCTGCCGCCCCAATTCCGGCATACGGATTCCGGGGTCGTCATTTTCCATGCGGAAATAGAGGATGCTTTCTGCGGGTTTGCCCGGCACGATACCGTATTTCCGGTTACCACTTCCCCGCCCAGCAGCAACGGGTGGTTTTCCCACGCCGAGCCGCTCCATGTTTGTCTCCTCCACACCCAGGAACATGCCGCTGGTACTTGCCGGCCCATGCGGGTTGTGGCAGTGGGCGCAGTTCGCATCGAGGTAGCCGC
The DNA here is from genome assembly GCA_964453475.1 of uncultured Saprospiraceae bacterium. Classification (GTDB taxonomy): domain Bacteria; phylum Bacteroidota; class Bacteroidia; order Chitinophagales; family Saprospiraceae; genus M3007. The sequence goes on from CAYVPM010000042.1 coordinate 5,550, forward strand.
GTGCAGCCGCGTTCAGGCTTTCAGCAGTTTCTTTTTCAGGGTTTCGGATGCTGCGGTAATCGAAAAGCGCCGGAATGGCTTTGATGTCAAAATTTTCGGGCAAATTCAAACGGCCCTAAGCTTGCCATGCAAGCAATTGGTTTTCACCGTTTTCTGTGCGGTTCAATTGCCGGGCGGTGATGCCAATTGGCTCAAATTGTCCGTCGTAGGAATGGCATCCCTTGCATTGGTTAAGGTTGGGAGTTACATAGTCGATGCTTGTTTTTTTACCGTTGGCAGCCAGCCAGGTTACGGGCAGGTGCGCGCCGGCAACATCGAGAAAGGCGTCAGTCTGTGCATCGTCCCAAACATATTCCAGGGCTTTCCAGCCGTTAGCCTCTTTCAACAGCAGCCGGGTTTCGAGGATGCGCCGCCCTTTTTCGGGATGCGCCACATCATGCCAGTAATAGAAGTTTTTGATGATGACGGCGCCTGTTGGAAAATCAAAGGCGCGGAAATCCTGCCAACCGAGTTGGGTTCCTTCCGGGAGGTAGATGAAACGTTTTTTTTCGGCGTAGTCGCTGAAAAGCGGGGCGTTTACTTCGTATTCAAAAACATTGGGGGCTGGGGCAAGTTCGTTGAGTTTTCCGCTAAAAAAGGGGTAGTCGCTGAGCTTGGGCTTTGGGCCGCAATTCGGCAGGGTATCAGAAAAGCCTGAACCGAACAGGGCCAGTATTCCCAGCAAAATCATTGGCAATGCTATTTTAAGAGGAGGCGAAAATTCGAATATGGAATTGATTTTCATGTTGCTTTTCCCTTAAAATGTACAATCATGCGGCTGCTTGTTCCTACTGATTTTTCCTTTGAACAGCCCGATTTTATCCGCATGGATGTTGGCAAACGTGCCGTTCTCGTTGTCGCCCAGGCAAATCCGGTAGGCTGCTTTGACTGTTCCGTTTGCATCCAGCCAATCGGGATTCTGGATGCCGTCGTAAATGATATGCGGCACTTTTTTGCCAAATTTCCACCAAAAGATGAAGCCCAACTTGTTTTTCCAGGTAGGCATGCGCTTGCCTGTGGAATAGATGTTGTCGTGTATGAAAACGGCAGAAGGGTAGGGGTTGTAATCTTTGTCCTTGATCGGGGTTTCCGCGATGAAATAGCTGACGATGGCGGTAGAAACGGTTTTGTTCTCCCAGATTTTGTTGTTGTACACTTCAACGTCGTTGGTGGCAAGTATCATTACCCCGGTACCGGGCGGCACCTGCCCGACGATGTTTCCCTTTGGGGCGAAGTTCCTATAGTTGTTGCGGGTAATGAGGTTGTCGTAAACCTTCACGTGCCCGCCGCGTTTTTTGGGCAAATCAGGCAGATCGAACACCAGGATGCCACCTGTGTTGTCGAAAGCCTGGTTTTTGCATACCCAGGCGTTGGTCGTGTTTTCGATTTCAATGCCGGCAACGTTGTTTTTGGCAACACAGCGCGTCACCCATACGCTGTCTGACTGACCCACATAAATGCCGGCGTCGGAAGCGCCGATGGCAGTACAGCGCTCGATGCGCACGTTCTGGCATTGTACCGGGTACAGGGCGTAGGAGCCGTTGGATGCCTTGGGCTTGCCCGTCCAGCGGGCCGTGATATTTTGGAAAACAAGGCCTTTGACCATTTGTGTTTTGATGAGGTCTCCTTTTGCATCTTCAATGCTAAAGTCTTCCAGGACAATGTTCTGTGCGTTGCTTACTTTCATGCCTTCCGCCCCTTGGGTTTGGTTTTTGAACGACAGAATGGTTTTATCCTGGCCGGCTCCGCGAACGGTCAGGTTCTTTTTGTCGTCGAGCGAAAGCGTGTTGCTGAAGTTGATTGTTCCTTCGGGCAAAAGGATGGTATCCCCATCTTCGGCGAGAATGAGCTGGGTTTGGATTTGTTTTTCGAGGGCGGGTTGGGCGGAGAGAGCAATTGATGTGAGGCCAAATATTACGCCCAAGAGCTGTTTTTTCATGTTGTCGTTATTTTTCAGGTATGCCATCCACTGCCAGGTTTTGCCCAATCAATGGTTGAAATAAAGTCAAAATCAGTTAAATCAAGCACTGTCCAGCGAATCTTTCTTTCAATACCGCTTCACCGACTCAATAATATACAAGGGGCGATTTTTTATTTCACTATAAATATTGGACAAGTAAATAGACATTACGTACAAATTCAGGCAGGTGAACGCGAAGAACACCGACATCAATACCACTAAAAAAGCCCAGCCGGAAAGGCTCTCCACGCGATCGCCAAAAATGTCCACATTGGTAATTTTTACTTTTACAGCGTTGAACACAGCCACAGCTGCTACTAACACAGAAGAAAGAAATATCCACAGCAGCAGGGAGCGCAGGAAGGTGGTGAAGGATGTTACGGCCACCAAGGCCGTTCTAAACTGCTCTCCAAAACTGGTGGACGGGTCGGGGTGCAGCGGCTCCTCCACGGGGATAGATTCAGTTTTGTAACCAACCAGTGCGTAATTGGCTTTCAAATAGCGGCTGTTCTCGCGCAGGCGCAGGAGGGAGTTCAAGGCACGCCGGCTGATGATGCGGGAGTGGTGCGCCCAGGGGTCAATGCGCAGCTGGGAGTATCGACGCAGGATATAATAAAAAATGCGATACATGAGACGCTGGGCCAGGGGCTGCTTGCGCTCGCGGGCCCGCAGGTACACGATGTCAAATCCCTCTTGCCCGCGTTCCCAAAGTCTGGTGACAAGCGCAGCATTTTCTGCAAAATCAAATTCAAAAATGACCGTGTAGTCGCCGTTGGCACGATCCAGGCCCGCGAGCATAGCATTGTCGCGACTCACGGGCGTACTGAGGTTGAGCAGGAAAACATGCTTCCGCAGCCCTTCTGCCAGCGGGCGAACTACTGCGTCGATGCTGTCAACGTCGCAGCAGTTGTTCACGACAACAAATTCAAAATCAGAGAACTGCGCACTCAGTTCAGCATAAAGGTGCTCCAACCAAGCGGCCAATTCCCGCACATTGCGCTGCGATTGCAGCACGCCAACAATGGAAACAAAGGATTGATATTTCATGAAACCCTTTTTAAACCCACTCGAAGTCCTCAGATCTCAATGCGCCTTCCATGGATTTGACAATAATTTCAGGCGGCAAGGTAAGCTTCCGCAACTTTGTATCCAACCAGGCGCCGTCCACATTTATGATCGCACAAAGGATTCCGTCATCGCGGGTGATTTCATGGCGGAATGAAAAACGGGAATAGTCGGCGCGCAACCTGGTAACCAATATGTTGATAGAAAGCTTGTCGCCCAGCCGCACATCGCGCTTAAACAAGGCTTCCTCCCGGAACAAAACAGGGCCAATATGCTGGACTTTCATCAGCTCATAGGTAAGCCCTTGCGCGTTGAAAAAATCGAGGCGGGCCGTGGCGCCGAAATCGTAGTAGGCCGAGTGCCTCAGGTGCATGTTGGCATCGAAATCGGACCAACGAAGAGAAATTGCTTGCATTATTGATAAAAAGTTGCAGGTTTGCGTACTTGCAGTATTGCTTAACCGGACGGATAAGTCGTCAAAAAATTTGATTGTGCCGAAAAATGGAAACAAAAGTAAAAGTTTCAACAATTTACAACTGCTCATTGGAACGGGCCTTTAAGACGCCATTGTTATGTGACATTTCAAAAGTGCACAAGGGCTATGGAATAATGCCAAAAGTAACACATTGTACGGACGATGAAAATTGGGGAGCTGTTGGCGCCGTCAAAAAAGTTTACGTAGCAAAATCCTTGACCCAGAAAGGCGGATTTTCCTCGGTGGACAAAATATTAGAACGGGTAGAAAACAAATACTGGAAATTTGAAGTGAGCGACTTCCAGTCATGGATGTTGGGATTTTCGAGGTTTACAGGCGAATGGCAGACCACGGCCATTGAACCGCGCAAAGTGCTGGTAGAATATACCTATACTTTGCATTCGGATATTGTATGGCTTTACCCGCTCAATTGGCTGTTTGCCAATACCTTTTGGAAAACTTATATGAAACGGGTTTTGGAAAATGTACGGCAAATGGCATATAGCGACGCGCCCTACCAGTATCGGTGATAGTGCCCACCAGGGCCATTAGGCGTTTGGGAAATTACAAGCTTTTTTTGATTTTCTTGGCAAAGAGGCTGTCTCATAAGCCCCAGCGGGGCTTTACCTTTGTAGACCCGGCATATATTAT
>CAYVPM010000043.1:0-9673 GCA_964453475.1 uncultured Saprospiraceae bacterium
TTGTCCCTTGTGAACAGCCACAATACCGCTTGGTTCGGGCAATATTCGAACGGCCAACTACCTTCAGCGACAGCATTTTTTATGATATTTCAACCTGGACCTTGCCAGATGCATTTGGGTTGGAATGGGCGCCGGTGCTGAGCAGCCAGTACAGCCGTGGAGGTTTTCAAGAGCCAATAAAGCCATTCAATTCACCAATTATTGCAAAATTAGCAGACGAAGTTCCTTATGCCTATGTAATTCGGCCGGAACCCTATGAACTCCCCAAGCTATTGGTAAGGTTATTAAAAACGGGCCTTCGCGTAAGGGTTGCGATGAAACCATTTGCCGCTGAGGGGAATCAGTACCGGTCTGGTACTATTGTCATTGCCGCTGATCGACAAACAAAAAGCGCCAAAGAATTCACAGCCATTATGAACGAAATGGGGAAATTCGGGCTGCCGATAGATCGGATAGAAAGCGGCCTAACGACGGAAGGCCCTGATATTGGCAGCAATAATTTTGAAGTGCTGCGGGAACCAAAAATATTGATGTTGACCGGGGATGGTGTAAGTGTTGCAGAGTCCGGAGAAATCTGGCATCAATTGGACACGCGTTATGACATACCAATAACCTTGGTTCAAACCAACCGCCTTTCCAACACGAACTTATCCAAATACAATGTGCTGATAATGCCAGATGGGTCATACAATGGGGTTTCTGTTGAAAAGCTGCGCCAGTTCGCGGTAGAAGGCGGAACCATTATTGCAACGGGAAAAGCACTTAATTGGCTGAAGGCCAATGGCTTGGCGCCAGTGGAATTTAAAAAATCAGCCATCAGCCTCGGACAAACGAAACCTTACGGAACAATGTCGGAGGATAAAGCAGCTTATGCCATGCCAGGAGCAATTTTCGAAGCCAGACTGGATTTGACCCATCCATTGTGTTTCGGATATACGAAAAATATTCTCCCAGTGTTTTTCAGCGACACCTTGTTTGTCAGTGCAGGAAAAAACCCTTATTCAACCCCAGTAGCGATGACCCAAAAACCTTTGCTTTCGGGCTATGTGCATGCAAAAGTTTTACCCCAGGCATCAAATTCGGCAGCTGCCATAGTGTACGGCTTGGGCAGGGGAAAGGTGATTTGCTTTCCAGGAAATCCTAATTTCAGGGCATTTTGGTACGGCACGAACCGTTTGTTTGCAAACGCCGTGTTTTTTGGCAATCTGATAAGCAGCGAAAGTACCGAACAGAAGTAAATGAACCAGAACCTGCGCCGGAATTTCAAAGAGGTTTCGCAAATTGAAAACTTGAAATTTTTTATCGGTCATATTGGTGCAAGTCATAACGCTCAATTATTCCGATCAGCTTTTTATCGTACGTTTTGTCCGTGGCATACCCGGCATTTTTCAATCCATGAGCCCATCGGCGATAATCCCGACCATATTTCTTCAGTTTGGCGTATCGCGCGCCAGTTAACAAAATGCTGTGGGCACGCCAGCTTTGCTCAGGGTTGTTGAATTTCAGGAAAAAATCTTTGTGTGTATCATCCGTATGGTTTGAACAGTGCCCTTTGCCGCAGTTTCTGGAGAAGCACTTCATCCCGAAATGGTTGTTGTTGTTCACTGCCAGCTTGCTGGTGCCGGCACGACTTTCAACTAGACCTTGGGCAAGACTGATGCTTGCCGGAATGCCATATTTGTGCATTTCCTGCCTGGCTATTCGGCTGAATTTCTTGATATAATTGGTGGATTGATCACTCCGAAGCATTTCACGGGAAACAGGTTCGGCATCCGTTTTTGGTTGCTTCTTTACATTTTTTATAGTGGGCAAATTTGTATCCTTGGCTGGTTTAACCCGCTTTTTTTCCGCCCCAACGGACAAGGTTGTCTCATTGTCCCAATCCAAATTTTGGCCACCGGCCACAAAACCCCCAGCATCTGATTTGGCTCCAAAAAAATAGTATACCGCCAGTGCCAGGAACCCAAGCTTCACCAGGGTGATTTTATTAAAAGAGGATCCTGAAACCTGGGCGCTTCTGAATTTTATCGAAAGCCATTTCCGCTTAAAACGCTTAAACCTGGTTTGTAACAATCCAGTAAAGGTTGGCTCATCTTGTTTTTGCGCAAAAAAAATGCTGGGCAAAGGATTGGCTTTCTTTTGACTAGCCGTTCCAGTTCCGGCACCAGGCCGGTAGGTGGGTGTCGGATCACCCTCTGAATTCCAGTACCATTTGTTCTTTCCCATGATGGCGAGTATTAATTGTTTGTACAAAAGTAAAACAATTTGTTGTATTACAAGTGTTTTTTGAAAATAATTTAAATAATTGTTTCAAATTATTTTTAATAAACTGTAAAATATTGATAATTAATTATTTAAAATTATAAAAGCTTTGCGTATTTAAAACAATTTGGTGCTGGCCACAATGCAGCACTCACTTCTTTTCGTCCAAGTTTCACCTGGAAGCATCCTTTTTGCGATTTCTTGTACCATGATGGCAGCGTTTAGCACTCCATTCCCGTTTTCTATTTTGAAACATTTGTGATTGTTGTGGCTACACCGTACACAAAAACTGTTAACTTTCCAACTGAAATCAACTTATGGATTTCGCCCTCAATCTGGAACGCACTGAAACCGACTTCGTTTCCGCCCTTTCCCGTCAGGAACGCTGGGCACAGCAAATGCTCTATGAGCAGCATTACGGGAAAATGATGGGCATCTGTCTTCGCTACGCTGGTTCGCGAGATGAAGCGCTTGACTTATTGCACGAAGGTTTCATCAAGGCATTTCAAAACATCAAGCGTTACAAGCCGGGTACTTCCATTTCAGCCTGGATACGTACCATAATGGTTAATACATGCATCGATTATTATCGGCGCAACGTCAGGCGTAGGACTGAAGACCTGGATTCGGTGTATTCTGTTAGCTCGGATGATCCAGATATCTTAAGCAATTTGACAGAGCAAGAAATATTGGGTGCGGTTCAGGAGCTTTCTCCTGCCTACCGGGCTGTTTTTAACCTTTACGTTGTGGAGGGTTATTCACACAAAGAAATCGGCGAGGCGCTTGACATCACAGAAAGCACTTCCCGCAGCAATTTAGTTAAGGCACGTACCAAACTTCAGGAGTATTTTGCCAATAAGCGTATGGTTTTTGATTTTAAACAAAAACCAGAATCCGAATAGCAACCAGTTTTTCTATTGACAATCAAGCCTTTAATTTTCATTGGCTCAATTTATGGATTTGAAAAATTTTGACAAGCAAATAAAGACTTCCCTCGAGCACATCGAGGAACCGTTCGATCCTAATTCCTGGCTTGCCCTCGAAAAACGGATGGATGCAGCTTTTTCGGAAGAGCAACCTGCCGCTGTGGAACCTGTGGATCTAGTTGTAAAACGTTCCTTGGAACGGATTGAAGCGCCTTATAATGCCGCTGACTGGGGAGTGCTCAATGCCCGACTCAACGCCAATACACTGGTACGGCGAATCCGTTATACCAAAATCGCAGAATTGGTCATTTTCCTGTTGCTTTTGATCAATATTGAAGGTTTCCTGGGTGGTTTCAAAGAAGTAGTACGGCCTAAAGCTCCCCAACCTGCAAAATCCACCCAGCCGATGGCTGTCCTTAAATCAAAAAAATCAGGGAAAAGCCATTCAAATTCGGCAGAGGCTTCAAAAATCGGAACTTTGGCTGAACAAGTGGTCGCTTTTATTGCCACTCCATTCCAATCTTCCGTAAATTCCGAAATTGTTTCCAATTCTGAGCTCCCGGCCATTTCAGCGAATCAATCGGTATTAGACGCCCATAATTTTTATGGCACCACAGGCATTGTGGCATTCAACAAATTCGCGCCTTTACCCCAATCGAAAACTCCTGAATTTGCCTGGAAAACCCTTTTTGATATTATCCCTGGCGTCCCATTGCCTATCACGCCACGGTCAAATGGACTTTATGCGGCTTCCTTCGCATCTTACGACAAAAACTTTTTCAAGGGCGATGACGATTCGGGCAACAATTCAGGTTATAGCGCAGGCATTATGGTTGGCGCCAAAAAGGGAAAATGGGGCGTTGAGACTGGCATTGCCTATTCCCACAAGAATTTCGGCCCAAAAAGGGAAGTTGACTATTTTGCTGGCAACCAACTGGACGGCTTTTTGGGTGCATACGTCAAAGCGGTAGATGCTGAAATTTTCAGTGTGCCGGTAAAGGTTACCCGCCGTATTGCCAGTTATGGGAAAACAAGTGCCCACGCCGTTGCGGGTATCACCGCCAGCGTTGCAACGGAAAAACGATTTACCTATAAATTGGTGAAAACAGCCTCCACCTCACCCGATCCGGTGCCCGGACCAAACCCCAATGAGTACACTATCCCGCAAATTAACAATGACGGCTATTTTGAAGGTGGCGCTTTAAAAACGAACGCCTATGCGACCGCAGAAGTTGGCATCAGGGTACAGCGTCCATTTGGAAAACGCTATGTTGCATTTGTTGAGCCTTCCTACCGCCAATCCATCGGCGGTGGATTTGGCCCAAACAAAGAACAGGTCAACACTTTTAGTTTTCAGGCAGGAATAATGGCTGCGCTTTAATGCCAGCCATTACTTTTGCTGTATGAAAGTACATTCCTTTTTTTCTGCCTGCATTCTCCTGTGTGCTTGTGCTCCACTACAGCTACAAGCGCAATCCCCCTTGTTGACTGATGAAGAAGCTGTAGCACTGGCACTTCGCTCCAACTTTGACATCAGAATTTCGCGGGCCGATGCCGAAATTGACCATTTGAACAACACAAAAGGCAATGCCGGCATGCTGCCAACTGTCAATTTCGTTGCCAACGAAAACTTTACCCTAAGTACATTCCAGCAAAAACTCAGCAACGGCAACGAATTTAACGCCATCGGCGCCCCGTTCAACAACGCAAACGCGGGGGTGCAACTATCCTGGACCTTATTTGATGGGCGCCGCATGCACCTTGTTAAAGAGCGTTTGGCACAAACAGAAGCGCTCGGCAACCTGGAACTGCAAAGCATGGTACAGAGCACTGTCGCCAACGTGTTGCTGTTGTATTACGATATTGTCAGGAACAAACTTTCGGAGCGCGCCTTGTTGGAGGTGATTGCACTCAATGAAGAACGGCTGCGCATCGCCGAGGCCCGCCTTGCTGCAGGTTTTGCCGCTCAAACCGACGCGTTACAAGCACGAATCGACCTTAACCAGCGGCGGGCCGACCTACTGGCCCAACAAGCGGCCACTGCTGCCACCAAACGTTCCCTGAACCGCCTGCTGGCGCGGCCTCCTGAAACTGAATTCGACGTTATCGGAACCATGAACACCGCCTATGCTCCGGTTCGGAATGAATTATTGGATAAAGTCCTCGCCCAAAACCCCAGCTTGTTGTCCTTTCAAAAATCTGCCGAGATTTCAGCGATGCTGGTTCGCGAAAACCGCACGCTGGGGAAGGCTCGTTTGACCGGGATTGGGCAGCTCAATGCCTTGCGGACCGATAACGGTGCGGGTTTTTTGCTAAACAACACCCAGGCAGGTGTAGTCGTTGGCGCATCCCTGGTCGTCCCATTGTACTCCGGTGGGAATATCAAGCGGCAAGTAGAAACGGCAAAAGTAGCGGCAGAGCAGGCGCACCTGCGGGTAGAGCAACAGCGATTGATCGTTGAAACCGAATTAGACATTCAACTGGCGAACCTGGCCGTACAACAACAAATCTTGCTGGTAGAAGATGAAAGCGTGAAGGCTGCCCGGGAGAACCTTATTGTTAGCACGGAGCGTTTTCGTGTTGGTACCACGACAGGCTTGGAGCCTCAAATTGCCCAGAACACACTCGAGCTGGTCCTGGATCGTCGGAACGAGGCAATGTACCAGATAAAGCTTGCCGAATTGCGCTTAAAATTGTTGGCGGGTGAGCTTTAAATCAACGCGCATACGCCTCAAACCATTTGCACTCTTTGACGATGGCGTCGAAAAAGGCTGTTTTTTTCAACTTGGAGTTCAATAATTCGTAGTGCTGGTTGTAGCCTTCCGGCAACACGGGAATAAGCTTGCTTCCTGGCCGGTAGGTACAATCGGATGAACAAAACCATTGCTTTTGTTTGCAGCGCGCGGCCATAAACGCTGCCCGGGCTGCGAATTCAGGATCGGGGCTGAGGTAGAGCGCTTTCTCAAAATAGGAGAGCGCGAGGCTTACATCGGTATTCTCCCTGTTTCCTTCAGGAGAGCCGGCCAAAGGGAACACGGGGCCCTGCGCCAGCCGCAATTGGTTGTAGCCGCTTCGGTAGGAATCTATCACCTCCCATTCATACCCGAAATAGGACATGTTGTAATAGGCAATGCCGATCCTGTACCAAAACTTGGCGGCAACATCTGTGTCGTTGAGCGCATCGGCGGCTTTGGCTTTAAACTCCAGGTCGAGTATTTTCTGGGCAATTTCCAACCTGTTGAGCAGCACAGTATCGGTGACCAGGCGGTGTACTTTTTCGCCGAATTTTTCACGGAATGGGCTAAATTTGGGAAGTTTGGCCAGTTCTGTCGGGGTGATTTTCTGCAAAACGGCCACTGCTGCTTCCGGTTTGCCCTGGCTCAACAAAAAGGTGCCTTTATATTCCAGCAATCGGGCTTTGACCCTATCAGGATTGGTGTCGATTTGCATGGTTTTTTCGAGCAAGATGGGATGATTGGTATTGGCCAAAGCCAGCAGGTCGTCATAAACATCCATTCGGGGACTCAAGGCGATGTCTTCCGGTTTGAAGCCTCCTGCAAGAATGGCTTTGCCCGGGTGGTTTTTTTCGGCATATCCTGCCGCCAGCCATTGTTCCAGGAAAGGCTCAAAAAATTTGTTTTGTTTGAACGCTGCGTAACTGCGGATTCGAAACGCGAGGTTGTCGGCATTGTCGGAACCCAGGTCGAGCTTCATTATTTCGAGCAGGCAGCGCCAGATCTCTATTTGTTTGAGGAGTTCCTTGTCGTAAGTTTTCCTGCTGGAAAGATCGTCTTCCAACCTGTCCCAGCGTTTTTCAGCAGCGTAGTGATCGCCAGCCAGCAGTTCCAAATAGCCTTCAATACCCCGCCAAAGCTTGAGATTTGGCGTTTTTTTTGCCCGGACAACCTTTCTGACAAATTTCTGCAAATCGAGGAGGTGTTGTGCAGCAACTTCGCGTTTGAGACTGCCAATGGCTGGGCCTTTTTGCAGGTCCGTGATTTTCGTTCTCAAAAATATTTTCTCCAATTCCTGCACTTCGCTGATCAGCATTAAATCGAGCTGCGGGTTGCTGGGGTCAAGGTCGTTTACCTTTGTCATGTCCTCGATGAGGAAGGTGCGGGCGCCACTGGCGCGCAGCACGTACAAGGTGCTTTTTTGGGCGTTTGTTTGGCAAAGTGCGAGTGTTTTCTCCCAATCATCATCGTTTCGGATAATAAAGCTGCGGAATGCCTGCGTGCGTTTGGAAGCACAGTCCCTGAATATCAGCGAATAGAAATAGGCCGCTTCCGGGTACTTACCCTGCTTCTGCAATGCCCCAGCCAAATGCCCAAGCGTCCAATAATCAATGATGCTTTTCTTCTTCCGGTCAACTTTTGGAAGCAGATAATTGTACAGATCCACCGTATACGCCCAGTCGCGGGCATAGTGCGCGAGGCGGATCATTTGGTAGGCGTAACGCAGTTTTATAAAGTGTGAATCCGTGTCTTTAAAACGGCCCAGGCCCTCGTCGATCAAAGCGATCATATCGTCACTATACCGGTGCTTCGAATCCCAGGCGTTGGTTTTCGCTGTCACGTAGGGCTCGCATTTTTTGGCGAACATCAAATAGCCCGTTACTTCGGTACAGCCTTGAAATGAGACCATTTCCGCAAAGGAGTTGCCAGCCAGCCAGGAGGGCAGGGTTGTTTTTTTAGTGGCGTCCGCGGCCGCGTTGTGCAGGGCGGCGATATCGCTCATGTCAGACTGGTAAACAACTTTTTCAACATCGGCTTTCAGAGGTTGCCCGCAAAAGCGCTCTATCCATTCATTGAGGTTTTCGTCTTTTTGGATTTCGGCGCCAAGATCGAAGTAATACCGTTCGTAATAATCGTCCCAGCGGGTGAAGAAGGGCGCATAAGCTGCGTTCAGGTTGATAATGCCAGGTTCGAGAAAACTGTAGCCGTAAAAACGCTTGGAGACAACGCAATTGCCCTGGGTGTTATCTTTTGGCGGCGGCGAAATATAGGGGTTGAATGAAGAAGCAATAAGAAATACCATTACGAGCAAAGGCTGCCCGATTAATGTTTTGCCCGGATGGAATCGGCGATATTGCATACAGCATCAATCAGTTGTACTGGATAGTCGTGCAGGCTTGTCGAGTCGAGGTGAAAAAAGGCCAAGGTCGCATCGCTTGCCAAGTCAGTTGTGGCAGCCAGCCGGGCAGCTTTTTTGAGCAAATCTGCTGAAATCGTCTCCCGGCGGATCAGGTCGCCAGGGCGAAGATAGTGACCTGAGCGGAATGTGCCTTTCTCCAATAAACCGCTCGGGATTTCTTTGTTTGCGCCGGGGATGATTTTCCACAATTCATCGCCGCGGTGCACCAATGTCCAGGAGAAAATGGGCAAGGCGAGATCAAGGGGCAAGGGATAGTTTTTGGGCGCGCCAATGATGTACTTTCGGGCATCTTCCAAATCCAAAATTGAATTACTGGATTCGGGATCGTCAATATTGCCCGTGTTATAGCACATCAACATGCCGCGATCGACAGGTGGAACGCCGGTGCGGTCCGGGAATTTATATTGGTGCAGCCTAATGGTTGCGCTCAGGATGGTGCCGGTCGGCAGTTTGCTGCGCAATATTTCCAGAAACCTGAAAAAGGCATCTTTGGTGCTGTTGGTCCAGTCGCAATCTACCTGAAATTCATAATGGCCGGCATCAGAAGCAGGAAGTGCTAAACCGGCATTGAAGGCCGCGATTTTCTCTGCCAACCATGTTGCCTTCTCTACACTGATCTGCTGAAAGACTTCGTTCGTGATGAAGACCGCACGAACGATTTCGATGCCCGCGAGGTTTTCCGTCGCTGCCATTTCAAGCTGAGCAAAAGGCGTAATATCATCGCTGCCGGGCATTTTGCCTATGTCCAGGATTTTGACGTAGAGCTTTTTACAGTGCGTGTTTTTAAGGTATTCTTGTTGAGCCGGGGAAATAGAAAGGGACGTTTGCCAATAATAGAATGCGGGGGTAATGGGCTTTGGAATGGATGGCGGACTACATGATGGCAGGAAGGATAGGGCGCAGAACAGCAGGGTAGCTGCAGCGCAAAGAGCTGAAATATTCCTGAGCTTGAATACTCCTTTGAGTGGTATGGAATAGCTGGACAGGCGCTGGAGTTTTTACGCTTGAACCTGGAGTTGTGTCAAAAAGGTCAGAATTGAAAATATCGTCAAACTTTATCTCGATTTTCTTGGCCAAGACCTTCCAGATTTTGAAAACCTGGAAGGTCTAAGCGCTCGAACAAAATTAAAATCGATTCGTTTTTCGTAGCCAGGCCTTTTAACACAACCCCAGGTTGCGCTTTGCATCGAGAAACTTACTTGGTGAAGCACCTTATGATTGCTGGAATAACAGCAAATCGCCGGATACGGCACTGGAGAACTCCAACAACTTAATCGCGCTTCAATGTACTACTACAAATCGTCATCGTCATCCATATCGACTGCGGAGAT
>CAYVPM010000044.1:0-9584 GCA_964453475.1 uncultured Saprospiraceae bacterium
CATGCCGCCGAGGCTGAAAAAGCCACCTGCGGTTACGGTCTGCAGCATCAGCTGGTGCTCGCTCAGGAAGGCGTCCAGCTCGTCTTCGCGAACCCCTGCATTTACGGTGACCTGTTTTTCTCCCGGCCCTAACACGATACGCTGATCGTGGTTTGTTCCCAGGTCGCAATAACAGGATAGGTCCACGATGTATGTTTTGGTTGCCGGCGGCGGGGTGTCGCCGCTATCCTCCAAAACCAGCGGGGGTTGTGAATGCCGCTGTCCGGAAACCCTGATGGTTACGCCCGCTTTTTTTGCCTCAGCGAGCACCTGCTGCAATTCGCTGAGATTGGTCGGGGTAAAATAGTAGTCGGCCCCGTCCATGGCTGGTTGGTGAACCAGGTTGCCGCTCCAGTTCCGCCAGATCGGTGCTGAAGGGGGTGCCATGCCTGTGTTTGAATTGTTTGCCATGTTATCTTTTTTAAATTGTTGAATAAGCGTCTTTGCGTTTTTGATACCGTCGGGCGATTGAATTTAGTTGATGATGATTCTAATACCACAAAAATGCCGGACCCGGCATCTAACCCGCTTGTCTATCCGTCCCAAAAATTTGTATATTCGTTGCATCGGGCAAAAAAAAGAATTGCCTGTTCGTTGCACTGAACGAACAGGCAATTCTTTTTAAGTACTGAAAATCAATTACTTGCGGCTTGAACTCGGTGGCTTGCCCAATGCTTTGAGGTAAGACTTTGAAAAATGTGCCACGTCCTTGTACCCGACTTGCAAAGCTACTTCAGAGACGTTAAGGTCGGTGGTTTCCAGCAGGGCTTTGGCCTTATTCAGGCGGTAAGAACGGATAAAGTCGGAAGGCGAGGTATCGCTCACGGCCTGCATTTTGCGGAAGAGTTGGGAGCGGCTCATGTGGGAGGGATTTAGATCGTGCAGCAAAAACAATCGACTTGAAGCGAATGATAAATTTTTATTACTCGCTTTATCTACCTATTTTTGCCCACATAAAGCGAGCAATTATGCAACAATCAATGCTGATAGGCAGGGAAAAAGAAGTCGCTACCCTTCGAGCCCTTTTGGTTACAGGTGAAGCCGAGTTGGTATCTGTAATTGGCCGGAGGCGGGTGGGAAAAACATTTTTGGTACAGTCTGTATATGCAGGACGGATCGCGTTTGAAATTACAGGCATTCAAAATGCCTCGAACAAGGAACAATTGGAAAACTTCTCTATCGCGCTGAACCTGTACTCCAAGTCACCTTTGCCTGTGCAGAGCCCTAAATCCTGGCTGGAAGCGTTCCGGCTACTCATCCTTTTTCTTGAAAGCACGGCAAGCCCGGAAAAACGAGTCGTTTTTTTTGACGAAATGCCCTGGCTGGCGACCCATCGCTCGGGTTTTCTCAATGCATTCGGTTTTTTTTGGAACAGTTGGGCTGTTAAAAATAACATCGTAGTGGTGATATGCGGCTCAGCCGCTTCCTGGATGATACAAAAAGTGGTACATAACAAAGGCGGGCTATACAACAGAATCACCAAGCGCATCCAGCTACGACCATTTTCACTCTACGAAACCGAACTGTATTTGCAAAAAAAAGGCTTAAACCTCAACCGCTACCAAATCACAGAACTCTACATGGCCATGGGCGGCATAGCCCACTATTTGAAAGAAATCCAGAACGGTGAAAGCGTTGCACAAAATATTGACCGTATCTGTTTCGACCCCGGAGGTCCATTGTACGATGAATTCGGGCAACTCTACCCATCGCTTTTCGACCATTCGGAAAATCATATCGCTGTGGTGCGGGCATTATCAGCCAAATGGTCGGGGCTTTCCAGAGCAGAGATCATTGACCTCACTGGAATTTCCAACGGCGGGGGATTGAGCAAAACGCTGGAAGAACTGCAACACTCCGGCTTTATCGCCGAGTACCTGCCTTTTGGTCGTGTAAAACGGGAGTCCCTTTACCGGCTGACGGATGAGTATTCACTTTTTTACTTGAAATTTATCGAAACCATGCGCCGGGAAGGTGCAGGGGTGTGGAAGACTTTTCAGCAAAAGCCGGGTTACCGTGCCTGGAGCGGCTATGCTTTTGAAAGCATCTGCCTCAAACACCTGCCTGAAATAAAAAAAGCCCTCGGAATTTCGGGTATCTATTCCAGCTCTTCGGCATTTTACCACAAAGGGGCAGACGGGATGGACGGCTTTCAGATTGATCTTTTAGTTGACCGTGACGACCGGGTAATTAACCTCTGCGAAATCAAATGGGCTTCCGCCGAGTTTATCATCACAAAGTCCTATTCAGCCGAATTGAGAAAGAAAATCGCTCTGTTCAAACACTATTCAAAAACTAAAAAACAAGTCTTTCTAACGTTTATCAGCACTTATGGAATTCTGCCAAACGAGCACAGCCTCGGTCTGGTTGACAAAGAACTCCGGCTGGACGATCTCTTTGGAGGTAATAAACCATAATAACATAAAAATCAATTACTTGCGACTTTCGCTCGGCGAAATACCGAATGTTTCGAGGTAGGATCTTGAAAAATGCGCCAAGTCCTTGTAGCCGACTTGCAAAGCTACTTTTGCCTCCAGCAGAACAACTCAAACAACTTCTAAAGTTTTTTCAATGGACGCCTTTGCGGTCTTTTCGGCTTCAAGTTCGTTAAATTTTTCGCCGTAGGCGCTGGCTATGGCTGCAAAATTTGCCTTCTTTCGCTCGAAAATTCCATCAAAACCACTTCATCAAAAAAACTTTAGACAGCCTCAACATTAGAAACCAGTATATTTGTTACACAAAAATTTAGATGTACCGACTAGACCGTACCGCTTTTTCCGCCCAGACTTTTGATTCCGCCGCCAAGCAACGCGCTTTTTGGCTGACTAAAACGCCTGCCGAACGCCTGGCTGCCGCTTGGTATCTCATTTGCGCTGCCTGGAATTTGGACAAGAGCGTACCGCAGCGAATGGACCGTAGTTTTTTTTCCATGCGCAAACACGAAACCAATGCGACAGAACATATTCAACTCTGATTTTCAGGATTTTATAGAAGCTTTGAATGTCTGTGAGGTGGCTTATATCCTTGTTGGTGGATATTCAGTAATCCTGCACGGATACAATCGAACGACCGGAGACCTGGATATTTGGGTAAAGCCGAGCAAAGAAAACTATGATAGGCTCTTAGCGGCTTTTTCCAGATTTGGAATGTCCGTATTTGATATGAGTCTTGAAAAATTCTTAGCGCCTGCACACTACGATGTATTCACTTTTGGTCGCCCTCCGGTCAGCATAGATATTCTTACACAGGTAAACGGATTGGCTTTTGAGGCCGCGTTTGATCGTGCTGAATGGTTCGAAATTTCAACTTCTTTGTCGGTCCGATCCTTGCGTTTATCTGACCTTCTGGATGCCAAAAAATCGACGGGTCGCCCTAAAGATTTGGATGATTTGGAGCATTTGGGCTAAATGGTGCTCCGCTTTTAGCGCAAAAGGAACACTCTCCTCAAAAAAGCATCGGGCAGCCCCTAATGGAGCCGCCCGATGCCGTTGTTTTTCCAATGTATTACCTCAGGGTGCTTCGTTAATCCCAAACATACGCTTTGCCGGCAAATGTGTTCGGGGAACCCGGGCATCCTGCCACAATGGTATTGCCGCTTATCGCAATATCCCTCATAAAGGCATTTTCACCATTGTCGCTGGGTGTGAGTGTTTCGGAAAGGTCCCATGAACCGCCCCAATTATTGAAAACATGGACAGCGTCGGAAATCGCATTGTTACTGGAAGCAGCGCCAATGAGGATGGTTGACTCCTGAATCGCAGCAAAACGGTTGGCGAATCCTCCTCCTGGGGGTATCAAGAGTTCCTGTTCTATTTCCCAGTCGCCGCCATTGTTTCCGATGACGAAATGCTTGGTGCCGGGGATAATAGCTGTCAGTACAATAGTATTGTTGGAAATGACCACATCACTGGGAATGAAGACGCCAGGAGGGGCAATCACTTCATCTTCCAGCACCCAATTTGTTCCATTATGTGCAAATATTACGGCCCTGACTGTTCCACCGGTACCCACTATTCGATTTTCGTCTTCATTCATATCAATGGCATTAAAAAAAAGACCCGGCTGGAAAAACGCCTCGCTAAGCGACCAGTTGTTTCCACCTAGTTCAAACACGCTGATCGTGGCTCCTAAGATATTGAAACCAGAAGATTTAAGGCTTGTTACTGCCAGTTTGCCGTCCCGCAATACCAAGCTCCCACCAAAACCGGTCTCGCCTGCGGGGCCGGTCAGTATGGCCTTTTGCACCCAGGAGCTTCCTTGCTTTTTGAACATGAAAACATTCCCGGCACAGCAGCTACCACTGCCAGGGGCGCCTACTGCCATCCAGCTTCCACTTACGGATACACGGGAGCCAAAACGGCTGGAAGAGCCAGTTGGCGTGATTTCATCGGTCAAGGTATAGGAGCCCCCCTCTTTGGTATACTCAAATACTTTTTGCACTTGCGGTGCTCCGACATAGACCTTGTTGCCAACCGTGGCAACGCTTTGTCCGAAGCCGTCGCCGGCACCGCCGTTGGACAGGAGTGTCTCTGTTTAACGGGAGCTGACCCCCTGGGCAGTAACATTACCGTTCGACGACGATTGAGCCAAAGCTTGCTCCATCATTTCGACCAACGCATTGCGCTCTTCTTTGGGAAGCAATTGCAAGAGTTCGTCGTACTGCTGCCGGATTTGTTCGTCGTTGAGGCCTTCGGTCTGTACCATAAAAGTGTATTCCAGGATAATCTTTTGTAGTGCCAGCTGGTCTGCAGCAGGTGCTTGCAAGGCGGTTTCCTGTACAGCATCATTGACGGAAAACTTATTACATCCAACGAAGAGGGCGATGCACAAAGGCACTAAAAGCAATAGTTTTTTCAAGGTGAAAATGATTTAAGAAATGATGATGATGTTTAGAAATCAAGAAAAATTGTTGGGACAAAAGTGCTGCCCATGTGCCCCGCGCTCCTTGTGAATTCGTCCCAAACATTTGTATATTCGTTGCATCGGGCAAAAAAAAGAATTGCCTATCCATTGCATGGAACGAACAGGGAGCTGTTTTAAGCACTGAAAGTCAATTACTTGCGACTTGCTCTCGGCGAAATGCCGAATGTTTCGAGGTAGGACTTTGAAAAATGCGCCACGTCCTTGTAGCCGACTTGCCAGGCTACTTCGGAGACGCTGAGGTCGGTGGTTTCCAGCAGGGTTTTGGCTTTGACCAGGCGGTAGGAACGAATGAAATCGGAGGGCGAAGTGTTGCTCACTGCCTGCATTTTGCGGAAGAGTTGCGAGCGGCTCATGCCGATTTTTTTGCAAAGTTCCGGCAGCGCGAAATTTTCATCGCCGTAGTTGTCTTCCACCAGCTGGCGCAGCTTTTGCATAAAGATATCTTCTACCTGGATGGCCTCTTCTGTTTCGTTTGAAATGGCGGTAAGCAGGTTTTTGGAAAAATAAGCCGCCATCCGTTTTTGGCGCTCCACCAACATTTCCAGGCGCACCAGTAATTCTTCTTTGTCGAAAGGTTTGGTGAGGTAGGCATCTGCGCCGCGTCGCAGGCCGCTTAGCTTGGACGCGGCATCGGCTTTGGCGGTCAGCAGGATGATGGGGATGTGGCTGCTGCGCTCGTCGTTTTTCAATGTGTCGCACACCTGAAAGCCGTCTTTTCCCGGCATCATAACATCGCTGATGATGATGTCGGGGATGTTTTTGAGCGCCTTTTCGATACCGATTTCTCCGTTGTAGGCTACGTCGAGCTGGTATAGCCCTTCGAGGCAGGATTTTATATAAACCACCACATCGGGATTGTCTTCGATGATCAGGAGTTGTGGTAGTGCTGCGTTATGGGATATGCGTGATGCATGACGCGTTTCGGGCAGGGTTCCTAAATTTTCAACGTTTAGTGAATCCAGATTGGTTGAATAGGCCGGGTGAACCGGAGGCATTCGGTCTTTTATCGGGGCATTTTTGGTGACCGGTAATTTGACCATAAATACCGAACCTTTGCCGATTTCGCTTTCCACGCTGATTTCGCCACCCATCGCTTTTACCAGTTCCTGCGTATGCGCCAGCCCGATGCCCGTGCCTTCGCTCCTGCGGGTGTGCGAGTCATCCACCTGATAAAAACGGTCGAAAATATGCGGCAAGTCCTTTTCAGAAATGCCGATGCCCGTGTCGGAAACGGCGATCTCCAAACTTTCCAGGTCTTGAAGACCTGGAAAGTTTCCGTGGCCGTGGCCTGAAAAGTTTCCACGCAAGCGAACAGCGACCTCTCTGCCCGACGGCGTGAATTTTACGGCATTGGAAATCAGATTGGTCAGCACCTGTTTGATTTGTTCGGGGTCATAGTCCATCTCCAGCGACTCCAGCGTGGCAAAAAACCGGAGGGAGAGGTTTTTTTGGTTGGCATAGGTCTGAAACGATTCTGTCACATAGCGCAGGTAGGGTACGATGTCGCCCCGTTCCAGGTGGAGTTGAAAAGCGTTGTTCTCCAATTTTGAGAGGTCGAGCAACTGATTGATAAGGCGCAGCAGGTTTTGGCCGTTGGTTTCGATAAGCCGGGCGCCTTCGTCGAGGTATTTTTTAGGCTCGCTCCTGATTTGACCCACCATACCAAGGATGACCGTGAGCGGGGTGCGGAACTCGTGGGTGAGGTTGGTATAGAGGCGGCTTTTGAAGTGGTCGAGTTCTTTCAGTTTTTCCGCTTCCAACTTTTCTACTTTCAGGTTGGATTTCAAGATCTGGCGGTTGAGCTCATAGCGCCGGAGGAAATAAACCAGGGTGACCAGGGACAAGGCATAGAGTGTATAAGCCCACCAGGTGGCCCACCAGGGCGGGTACACAATCACGTTTACCGCCAGTTGACTGGGAAGCCAGCGCCCCTGACTGTCCCGCGCTTTAACCCGGAAAACATATTTGCCCGCCGGCAAATTATTGAAACGGGTAAAGTTGAATTTTGAGGGTGCCGACCAGCTATCTTTATAGCCCTCCATCATATAGCTGTAAAATACCTCTTTGGGATTGTTATAATCTGTAAGAGCATATTCAAACGTATATGACCAATCCCAGTGGTGCAGGCGAATTTCCGGCGTAGCCGAAAACATTGTTTCCCGCAGGATGGTATCCCGTCTTTCATCGGTGTATTCAAATGCACTCAGTACCAATCGGGCGCCCTTAGTCTTGTTTTGGTAGGCACGCATTATTGCCTCTGGGAAAAAACCGTTGACACCCCGCATACCGCCAAAAAACATCCGGCCATCACGGGCTTTATAATAGGACTTGCGGTTAAATTCGTTGTGGGTGAGTCCGTCTGTTTCAAAAAAATTAATAAAGTACTGAGTTGGTATGTGGAGTCGGGAAAGCCCGTTGTTGGTACTCAACCAAAGGCAGGAATCTCCTTCGGTCAATATGCCGCAAATGAAATTATTGGGCAAACCATTGTTGACCGTAAAGTGTTTCAAAAGCCCGTTCTTTGATGTTTCTGACGGATTTTCTTTTAAGACCGGGTCGAAATATAGGAGGCCTGCGTCAGTTGCCAACCAAAGTTTCCCGCCCTTGTCTTCCTCAATAACCATAATGCGCGAAAGGCCTGTTCCCCAATCTGCCGGATTGTACCATCGCTGTTCCTTGGTCATGGGGTCATATTGCAGCAACTTGCCGTTAAAACTAGCCCATAGTTTTCCACTTTGAAGGCCAGCATGAAGTGCCATCAGCTTGTTAAAGTTCTTTTCGGGAAATTCAAAGGCCATTATCCATCTAAAATCGTTCTCCGACTTGTCAAGATAATACAAATGGTAGTGTGCTGCCCACCAAAGTATTCCGTTTTTGTCTTTGCTGAAGAACCCGTTGTCACCCACGCGATGTTCATGAAACAAACTGGGTACCTGGATCAAAGCACCAGATTTCGGATCAAACAATTCTCCGCTGTTCGCCCAAATTTTGTCCCCTTCTGGGTATAGGTCGAAAAAGTTGAGGATGTTTTTAAAAGTGTACAGCTTTGAAGCTTGTTTTTTTGTGGGGTCAAATTTTGCAATCCCGTCGTAATACACTCCGTAAATCATTCCAAAGGGATCTTCCGTAAATCCCCGAAAACTGTAATAGGCATTGGATTGATTCTGTTCATTTATATAATTTTCAAACGGAAAAGCGAGGGGCTTCACTTTCAGCAGACCCAACCTGGTATTTACCCAAACAACCCCGGTTTTGTCTTGAAACAGGCCTTTAAAATCATTTGGATTAGGCAGCAATGCTTTCAATTCTTCATGAAAATTGTACAAAGTATCCTTTAAAGCATCGTAAAAAACGAGGTTTCTGTTCTCCCCACAGGCCCAAATGCTCCCATTTTTTTCCAAAATAAACCGGTGCAAATGATTTTGGCCTGTTTTCAAGAAACGGCTTGCAGGGTGGGGTACAAACTTGTTTTTTCCCCTGTCCAGGATGTAAAATTTCCAGTTTGCCAGGAGTATCAATGTTCCATCTGCTGCAAAACTGAAGCATAAATTATAACAGTTTGAGCAAATATTGCCCATGGGGGTTACATTCAGGATAGCGCCGGAGGGGTCAAGCTGGAACAAGGTATCCCGATAAGCCAGGTAGGTATAGCCGGAAGCGTCAATATCGGACCAGAAAGGGCCGCCTTTGAGGGCGGGGAGGTGTTCAGGCAAGCGGATTTGTTCCAGCCTGTTATTTATTAATTGCCAGATTCTGACTTCTCTAAAGCCTTTATTTACGCCATCAAGTAAAATTTTGTTTTGGCTGAACCTTTGCCAAAGCCGGGGCTTTTCATTTTGGGCATTGCCATCCATCAGCGTCGTTTGTTGCCAAATCCCTGTTTTTGGATTGAACAGGAAAGCAAAATGATCGCTCCATAAAAAAAGCAGGGAATCCTGCCAGGAGGCCAGGTCAACGAATTCCTGGTTGTTCGGTAAATCAGGCGCAGAAGGGTACACTATAAAATTCCGCCCGTCATATCGGTGGAGCTTGCCATTGTTAACAAACCACAGAAAGCCCTGATCGTCCTGGGCGACCGAGCCGGTGTTGTTCCCTGCAAGTCCGTCTTTGGTGGAAAAAAACTCGAAAGTGGCTTTTTGTGCGACAGCACAAAAGACCATGCATAGTGCTAATAGTATTGATAAGACTGCTTTCCCCATTGAATCTGATCTGCCGGACAAACAAGGCACAAAGAAACTTTGCAAAGTTGGCAAAAACAATACTATTTCCAGAGATGTTTTGCTCCGCGAAACGAAGGGGATATACTGTGATTAAAGTTAAGCTTCCGCCCCGGATTCTTTGGGTTCGGTGCCTATTTGCCAATACATCACGATGATATATAATGCCAGGCCCAATCCTAAAATGCCCAGCAATCCCAACATTAGATAGTATTGGCTAAGGCAGGGTGGCAACTGGTTGCCCGCAAAACGATGGCAGCATTTCAGCAAAACAAAAAGGAGCGATATGCTTGTGTGCTTCATGATGTGGAATTGTTTGATAACCAATGATTTTGATGAAACAAAGGTCAGGGACAATTCAAGGGGCTTCTACTACATGATGATGTGGGCAGGCTGTTTAAAAAT
>CAYVPM010000045.1:0-9460 GCA_964453475.1 uncultured Saprospiraceae bacterium
AACAATGAAGAAGCAATCCAGATGGTGATGACCGCCATCCAGGCTGCCGGATACCGCCCGCTCGATGATATCGTCATTGCCCTCGACGCAGCCGCTACCGAATACTACGACGCCGAAAAAGGTGAATACGTGTTCAAAAAATCCACCGGCGACCGCTTCAGCTCTAAAGACATGGTAGCCTTCTGGAAAGACTGGTGCAACCGCTACCCTATCTACTCCATCGAAGACGGCTTTTCCGAAGACGACTGGGCAGGCTGGAAATTGCAGACAGAAACGCTCGGCCACCGCATCCAGCTCGTAGGCGACGACCTGTTCGTAACCAATGTTGACCGCCTGCAGCGCGGCATCGACGAGAAAATCGCCAACTCTATTCTCATTAAAGTAAACCAGATCGGCACGCTTACAGAGACCATAAATGCCGTGAACCTGGCAACGCGCCATGCCTACACCTCGGTCATCAGCCATCGCTCCGGCGAAACGGAAGATACCACCATTGCCGACCTGGCCGTAGGGCTCAATACCGGCCAGATCAAAACCGGCTCGGCCAGCCGTTCCGACCGGATTGCCAAGTACAACCAGTTGCTGCGGATCGAGGAGGAGCTGGGCGATGCAGCGACGTATTTGGGGCGCTCGATTTTTGGGCTGTAGGTGCGCTTTTACCATATTGATTTCTTAGCCACATAGATTTTTACCACATATTTTTTTTACCACATAGTTCACATAGGGCACATAGGGTTTTAGCCTGATTAATTGTAGTGGCGGTTTAGGTTTAAGGCGCTATGTGAACTATGTGGACTATGTCTGTCTTGCCAGGTGTTTTCCCGCCGAGCGCCCTTCGTGTATGAATTTTGGTGGGTTTGCCAGAAATCTTTGTGCAAGAGCATTGTTGTTTCCTTTCCTTTTCGCTAACAATACCATCCCGTGGCTAAGGAGGGCTATTCAGAAAGCGCCTGAATAATTTGCGGAGTGAGAATGTCACACATAATGGTTTTTGTGCTTACATTTACTCACACTTAACTACTCTGCTCACCTAAATCCAAGCCTTCCTGCATGAAAAGAAGATTTTCACCCCGCCTGACTTGCCTTTTGGCAAGCCTAATTTTTATTTGTTACACTTCAAATTCAACCCCGGCAGTTCCTCCAAATACTGGACACCCAAACACAGAACACCCAAAACCTGCCGCCCAAAACCTGCCTTCCACACAAGGGTCTTGTGTGATCATTTGCCCTGGAGACTTCAGTTTTTCGTTGGGTTCGGGCGAGTGTACCTGGGTGGTCGACTATGTAATTGAAACTGCCGGTGATTGCCTGCCATCTGTTGTGGTTCAAACCTCCGGCTTGCCCAGCGGCTCGGCCTTCCCTATCGGCGTCACGCAAAACTGTTTCACGATAGACCTTCCACCCCTTGGAGTGCCTGATGGCGACACGACCTGTTGTTTTAGTGTGACCGTGGCAGAATTCGCCGATCCAACGCCTTTATTAGTGTGCAATGATTTGACATTCATTTCAGTCGACGAAAATTGCCAGTATTGTATCGGCGCCGGAGATGTGATGGAAGGCGGCCCATACGGTTGCTTCAGCAATTATCTCGTTCAGTTAGACAAAGTCGCCCCGTTTGGCAACGGCCCCTGGGTATCTCCTTGTGTCGGGGCTTCCGATATTGGCAAAACCTATCAGGTGCGTGTAACAGAACCTGCTTTTGGCAACAAATGCTGGGGCAGTGTCAAAATTGAAGACAAAATCCCCCCGATGGTGGAATGTCATGATTTGTCGGTTCCCTGTACTACAAACCCAGACCTGAATGCCCACCCCTTCCCGGCCATAACGGGCTATCAAACAATAACTTACAAAGGATTGCAGGACTCGGTCGGGCAACTCAGCGCAAGCGTTCCGGATATCAAGGAGTACATTTTTGATTATAGCTACCTCCCGGCCGGCACCGCGGTGCTGGACTTGAACTGCCGTATCAACCTTACCGGTCATAGCTCGTTGCCAGACCTTCAGATTATTGTAAAAGCACCAGACGGAACAACTGCGGAATTGTTTACATCCGATGCTCCTTGCACCGGTGTGGCGTGGCCCATCGACGTTTTGTTCGACGATGAGGGAACAGCTGCGGGACAATGCGCCCAATTGAATGCAAATGGCACGCCCATTCAATGTCTTACGCTCGGGGTTTCGAACCCCACCGCTTTGAGTGCCTTTGACGGGAAAGATGCGGCTGGTGTTTGGACCCTGACAATCAGGGACAACCTGGCGCCTGCTGGTGGCATCATCGAGATCGCAGGACTGGCAATATCGGTAAATGTGCCACAAAGAATACCTATTGACAATTGCGGTGGTCCGGTATCGCTGACCCGTTTAGATTCAAAGATGGCGGGAGATTGTGCCAGCGGCTTCACCAAAATTATCCACCGTACATGGACTGCCACCGACGCATCCGGGAACAGTTCCACTTGCCTTCAGGATATTAAATTTATTCAGCCAACATTGGCAGATGTGGTACTTCCCGTCAGCTATGACGGTATTGAGGCCCCGTTTTTCTTGTGCAGCAGCACCTCAGACCCTTCGCCTGCTTGGATAAATAGCCAAGGCCTGCAAGGAGAGCCCTTGATGTTTGGTCAACCCGTAAGCTGTACCATAGCAGCAGCTTATGCCGATCTCGTAATCAATGTATGTGATGGCGCTTACAAAATCAGGCGTGAATGGACCATAATCGATTGGTGTACCGCAGAAATCGTCCTGTACAACCAGATCATCAAGGTTGTCGATGACCAGGGACCTGCTTTTGTTTGCCCGGCGAACCTGTCTGTATCCACAAGCGCGTTCGCATGTTGTGGAACAGCGGACCTTCCAGATGTGCTCATTACCGACAACTGTTCGAGAATAAGCGCTTTTAATGGCAATATCGCAATATTTGATCTTGCCGGCATGCAAACAGGCGTTCAAAGTTTGACAGGCAGCTTAAGCAATTTCCCGGGCAACGATTTGTCGAACCCCGATACATTGGGGGCAATGGGCGCTACCATCTGCCTGCCGGAAGGCACACATATTGTATCGTATTTCGTAGCAGATGACTGTGGCAACACGAATACCTGCAGCTTTCAACTGAAAGTACAGGATTTTGCTGCCCCGGTTGCGGTTTGCGACGAAATAACTACGATTGCCATCGGCATTGATGATCCCTCGGATTGTTTTGGACCAGCAGGCCCCAACGACAGCCCTGCTGCACTCGATGCATGTCATTTTGCTGGAGTATCGATGGTAAATGCTGCAACATTTGATGATGGCTCCTATGACGCTTGTGGCAACGTGAAATTTACAATACGCCGTGCAACACCGTTCAGCGATTGTATCCTCGGCCTGAACGCTACCAATGGTCAAGCGCCTTGCAACGATCCTTTCCCGGATTTTCCAAGCGAGTTTGAACGGGCAATTTCAGAGCAGGACTCTATCAAGTTTTATGCCTGCGAGGTGGGCACTGTTCAGCCTGTGATACTGCGTGTGTATCAGGTGGATACGATGGGAAACTTTGTTCTTGGCGCAAATGGAACCCCAATCTTTAATGAGTGCATCATTCAAGTGAATGTTGAAGACAAAATCAAGCCCGTTTGCGTCCCTCCTGCCAATGTGACGCTCGCCTGCGAACAGTTTAACCCGAACTTGTCTGTATACGGAACGGCTTCCTTAATCGACAACTGCTGTCTGGATACCGCTCAGGCATATCAAGGACAGTGCGGATTGGCACATGATGTTAATTACGCGAACTTTGACAGCCTTTGCAGTAAAGGCACCATCGTGCGCATATTCCGGGCTTTTGACTGCAGCGGAAACACCAGCCAATGTAGCCAACGAATTATTGTCAATTACAACCAGGATTACTACATTCGATTCCCGGATGATGTGTTTGCAACTGTTTGCGATGGCATAAATAACTATGGTGAACCACAGTTTTTTGGAGAGGACTGTGAGTTGTTGGCTAAATCGTATGAGGATGAGATCTTTACAGTGATTCCGGATGCTTGCCTCAAAATCGAGCGCAGGTGGTCCGTGATTAACTGGTGCACTTTCAATCCCTTGCTGCCGGCTACCTGGGTGCCTAATCCCCATCCAAACGCTATTGTAAACCATCCTTCAAATTTGCCGGGGCCCGTTGTTTCCGCTTGCGGCGCTTTGCCCCCCTGGAATCCTACTGTCGTAAAAGTAAGTCATGTCGACACCGCAGCCACCAACTACTGCATGTTCTGGAGCCCAAATGCCAACATGTACCAGTACACCCAGATCATAAAGATTATAGATACAGAAGATCCTGTAATTTCAAACTGCCCGACGGGACCTACCACTTATACAGATTCAACGCTGAACGATCCTGAACTTTGGCACAATGTCTTCAATCCAAATCTTCCTGTTCAAGATTTGAAAGAAAGGGCAACGAACCTAAGCATATCAAGTTCAGATGCTTGTGACGGGGGCAACCTGCAACGCAGCGCATTCCTGCTTTTCCTCGATTTGGACAATGACGGTATCCTGGAATCAGTCATCAATTCCGAGAAACTTCTGGGTGCTGACACCATCCGGTACAACAATGTCAGTACACCGGGGTACCTGGGCGGAACATTGGTGACCTTCGATTCCAGGCCAGTTCCACTCAATCAAAAATGGCATTTCTCCTTCCAAGAAATTGGTTCACCCGATACCGCATTCGCTGCCATTCGCTGGAATACGGCGCTTCAGCCCAACGTATTTGTTGCACCACAACTCCCCCACGGAACGCACAAGGTCAAGTGGATTATGGTTGATCAATGTGGCAACGAAAGCGTATGTGAGTATGTTTTCACCATTGAACAAGGTATAATTTCAGGCACTGATGATTTGGATAATGCGTCCTTTGCACTCTTCCAAAACGAGCCTAACCCGTTCAGCCAAAGCACTACCATCTGCTTCCGGCTGCCCCATGCCGGAGAAGCGACCTTAAGTATTTATGATGCTGAAGGCCGCAGGCTTTTTGTCAAAACAGACCAATTCAACCAGGGTTACAATTCTGTATTCCTGGAAGGCGGCTTGCTTCCTGCGCCATCGGTATTGTTTTATAAATTAGAGTCGGGCGCGCATGTAGCCTGGAAAAAGATGGTGTTGGTGCGTTGATTTTTTGTTTGTGTAGAAAGCACTCAAAAGAGGGTCATGGTTGTAAGCCATGACCCTTTTATTATTTTATAAAGTGGCTATACCCATTTACACACGAAACTGTCGAGGTGTTTTCGCGCAGATTTTACGCAGAAAAAAACGCACAGATTCTACACAGATGTTTCTGCGTAAAATCTGTGCAACCGAATCTGTGTAAAATCTGCGCGAAATAAAAATCAACCTGAATCCAAGGTTTAACAGGGTATAGTTGCCTTTTAAAAATCCAGTTTGTTGAAAGCATTTTTCGGCAACTTCGAGGCGTTTCTGATACGAACTTTTTTTTCAATCCTTCGCCGGCGCCATATTCCGATTCTTCTCAATAGCGGCCTTATCCCAAACAATGCCAAAATGTTCCGCATATTCCGCCAATGGCCCGAGCCCTACCGCTGCCCGCCGCGCATCTACATGGTCTATATCTTCTATCGGGAAAAAATATTGCGCACCTGTAGCAGGGTCATTGCGCACCTGGCTGCCATAAATTTGCTTTTTTCCGTGCCGCATCAACACCCTGTCTTCCAGTAACGCTAAACTTGATCCCCGGGCATTTCCTGATTTTACCGCTTCCCGCATCACCGGTAAATATTTTTCCTGCACCGCAATGTCGGCATGCTGAACCACCAGAAACAAGGCGGAATTTCCAGTCTGGCCTACCGCTTTCGCGCCCAGCCAGCCATGGGTATCCAATATCTCCGATACACGGGCAGTGTTGAGCGAGTCGACCAGCGCTATCTTTTCCCACAACGCTTTTACCTCTGCCGACTCCCCGCCATGTGCCTGCATCACACTGTCGATCATCTGCCGATATTTTTGATCTTCCACAAATATCGCCCCTAGCTCTTTGGCCAATTCAGGGTGCTCGGGCTGGTTTGATTTAACGATCGCGCAAAGCCGTTCCCAGTTGGAAAGCGCCTGAAGGGGCTTGAATGCCGGTTCAGTCGTCAGCGCATCGAGGTTGTCAAAATTCAGTTTTTCGGCAATTTTAAAAAGATTGAAAAATGCCGAATCCGGCACGCCCGCCAGCGACCAGGATCGGGCTGCATTGTACCGGTCATCCCTGTATCCCTTCCAGCCAAGCGTTTTGAACGCCGCCGAATATTCAGCTGCCGAAGCGGCATACGCGCCCTTTTCATAAAGCGATTCGGCAAGGGAAACGTGAACCGTGTATTCCGGGGGCTGGGCTCGCGCCTTCGCCAGGCAAAATAGTGCGGCAATAAAGGAGAAGAAAAGGTATTTCATGTTCTACATTTTGAAAAATGATGCGCAATAAAGGGAGTATGGGGGGACAAAACGTTGCATCAGGCATCAGTTTTTTATCTTGATAATGGCAAATTCTACTTTAATAAAAAAACTTGCACGTGTTGATAAGCTATACTACCTTTGTAAGTGATTACTCACTTTTTACAATTCAGGCAACACCAATCCGCCAGCAATGTCCAACAAAGAACAAATCCTCCAAACCGCGCTCCGCCTGTTTGCCCGACAAGGCTACGACCGCACGCCGACCAGCCAGATCGCGCGCGAAGCCGCCGTGTCGGAAGGATTGATCTTCCGGCATAACGGCAACAAAGCGTGTCTGCTCGAGGCCATCATCCAGCTCGGCCTTGAGCAGATCGCAGGCACCATGGCCGCCTATCAAACAGAAATGCCCCCGAAACAGGCGATCATTGCCCACATTGAAAGCGCTTTCGCCCTTATGCGCGAGCACGAGACTTTTTGGCGCCTGGTGCAAAAAGTGCGCTTTCAGGATGCCGTGCGCAACATCGCCGGGCAGCAAATGGAGGCTGTATATCAATTCATTGTGGGCCATCTTACGGAAAGTTTCCAGAAAATGGGCGCTCCCGCCCCTGAACAGGAAGCCTTGATGCTTTTCGCCCTTATCGACGGTATCACCCTGCATTACCTCGACGATACGCGCCGTTACCCCCTCGACAAAATGCAAACATTCCTCACCAATAAATATTCCGATGGATACTTCCTGGATTGACCGCGAACTATTCCCTTTCGAATCCAAATTCATGGACATCGAAGGGCACAACATGCACTACATCGACGAAGGCAGCGGCCCCGTCATACTCTTCTCACACGGCACACCAGAATGGTCGTTCGGCTGGCGTGACCTTGTGCGAGAGCTGCGCGGCCAATACCGCTGCATCGCGCCCGACCTGCTGGGCTTTGGGCTTTCCGACAAACCCGCAGCTGCCGATTACTCCGTACCCGCCCATGCTGCCAGGCTTGAAGCTTTTGTCGAAAAGCTGCAATTGCGCGATTTTCATATTGTGGCCAATGATTTTGGACTGGGCATCGCGCTTGCTTACGCCATTCGCAAACCCGACCGGGTGCAAAAAATCAGCATTTTTAACGGCTGGATGTGGTCTTTGAACAATGACCCGCACTATGCTACACCGGCCAAAGTGATGCGCAGCTGGCTGGGCCGCATCATGTACCTGCGCTTCAATTTTCCGGTCAATTTCGTCATGCCCGCCGCCTTTGGCGACAAAAAGAAGCTGCCACCGGCGGTGCATCAACATTACAAAAAAGCCCTGCCCAATGCCGGCGCGCGCGTTGCAGCATACGCATTTACGCGGGAACTGACCGCCGCCGGGCCGTTTTGGGACGACCTTTGGCATAAGCTGCCGCGCATTTCAGACAAACCATTCCTCATTTTTTGGGGTATGAAAGACAGTTTTGTACCGCCTTACGAACTGGAAAAATGGGAAAAAGCCCTGCCTCAGGCGCAGGTAGTCCGCTTTGAAAAGGCAGGGCATTTCTGCCAGGAAGAAGAACCGGAAAAAATGGCAGCAGCCCTGCGCAGCTTTTTATCCTAGGGCAATTCGGGGCAACTTATACCGCGCGCTGCCAGGTTTTGTGCATTCTGATGTTTGTAATCAATTCAAAAGCAGTTAAATCAATCAGTGCCAATCACAAAAATCAGGCGAATCAGAGTATACCTTTGCCCCATGATTCAACCTGCGCCCATCGGCATCTTTGATTCTGGCTACGGAGGCCTTAGCGTTTTCCGTGAAATCCGCCGGCAACTGCCGCAATACGATTACATCTACCTCGGCGACAACGCCCGGGCGCCCTACGGCCCGCGCGATTTCGACACCATTTATCACTACACGCTGGAATGTGTGCAACACCTTTTCGACATGGGCTGCCAGTTGGTGGTATTGGCTTGCAATACTGCTTCGGCAAAGGCGCTGCGCACCATTCAGCAACAGGATTTGCCTAAAATTGACCCCAAACGCCGGGTATTGGGCGTAATCCGGCCTACCACGGAGCTGGTGGGCAACTACTCCAAAACCGGACACGTCGGCATACTGGCCACCCTGGGAACCGTGAAATCGGAATCTTACGTGATTGAAATTGCAAAGTTTTTCCCCGATTTGCAGGTGTACCAGCAAGCATGCCCCATGTGGGTGCCGCTGGTGGAAAACAACGAACACGAAGGCGCTGGCGCCGACTATTTTGTGCAAAAATATATTCGGGAACTACTCGGCCAATCGAGAGAGATCGACACCATCGTGCTGGGCTGTACGCACTACCCCCTGCTCATCAACAAGATGCGCCTTTATCTGCCCATCCATGTCCAAGTGATCGCACAAGGTGAAATTGTAGCAAAAAGCCTGGACGATTACCTGCAGCGCCACCCTGAGATCGAAGCCGTTTGCAGCAAACATGGACAAACGGCCTATTTCACCACTGAATCGGCGGAGGCATTTGACGAAAAAGCGGCCGTGTTTATGGGCGCAGGGGTAAATTCAAAACACCTGGCCTTGTAACCAAGGCTAAACTTTGGTTTGTGCCTCAAGGGCCTCAATACCGTCAAACCTAGTCACCACTCAACAAACATAGCCAAGCGGCGCTCGGCCTCCGAGAGCCCAAACATTTGTAACAAAAAATGCACAAGCGTACCAGGGCCTCAGAGAGGCCCAACATTTGTAGCATCAGTTCCGGATAATCCGCATCTGCCTGCCACCGCCCATTTCTTTCATCCGCTCCGCCATCATTTTTTGGAATTCAGCATCCGTTACCTTCTCCCCTTTTTTGGGCGCCGCGATGTCGTTTTTCTTCAATTTTTTGAACTCTATCTTTTTCGCGGAAATCACGATTTCACCCGAATTGATGTCGATTTCGAGGATGGTTCCAGGCAATTGCCCGAATACTGCCGGCCCAGTTGGCAGCGGGAGAGCCGTCGCAAACCAGGCGGTTATCTCCTGTTTTCGCATTGTATCGCTCGTAACGGCGCTCATACAATCATAGCCGAGAATGTTTT
>CAYVPM010000046.1:0-9456 GCA_964453475.1 uncultured Saprospiraceae bacterium
GTATCTTCAATATGTTTTTCGCGTGAGTACCGACACGCGTTATTATTATTAGCCGATTTCTACAGACCGCCTTTAATATATTGGCTTTTATTTCAATAGGAAAAACCAACGCCGCCTTTCCACCTGAAACTGGCCAAACAATTCCGCTTGCAGACACCATTCCACCGGTCATTTTTTGCCCGGGTTCTATCATCGTCAACCTCGCGCCCATGCGCTGCGATACGGTAATCAACTATGTCGTAAATGCGGCTGACGACCAAGGCACGGTGATTATCATTTTGTTGAACGGCATCGCCTCCGGCGGGGCTTTTCCGCCGGGCGCCACCGTGAACACCTTTTTGGCAACCGACCTGGCAGGCAATACTGCTACCTGTTCCTTCAGCGTCACGGCTTTCGAGCCGATGACGCAGCCTGTTTGCCGGCCGATGACCAACGTGTTTTTGGGAACGACCTGCAGCAAAACCCTCAAAGCATTCGAGATTTTGGAAGGCGGCCCCTATGGCTGCGCCTCGCATTATGTAGTAGAGGTTGATAAAATTGCGCCTCCGGGCGACGGGCCCTGGGTGAGCGCCATGTTTGGCGCTGGCGATATCAACATGAGTTATCAGGTGCGGGTGACGGCCCTGTTGTCCAATGGAGTATGCACGGGTACGATCAAGGTGAAGGACAATTTGCCGCCCGTGTTCAATTGCCAAAACATAGACGTGCCCTGTGCACTGCCCCTGCACCAGCTCACACCGGCGTTTTTGCGCGACAGCTTTGGCATCGCAACTGCTGTGCCAACGGTCAGTGATGGCTGCAGCGGCAACATGCTGGCTGTTTCCTTCGTCGACATTTTGCAAAATCTGCCCTGCAACGATACCAGTACCATCAGCGGCATCATCCGCCGGATATGGACGGCGACCGACCTCGAAAACAACGCCAGTACCTGCGAGCAGATCATTCGCCGCAGGCGTTTCCTGGCGGATGTGGAAATACCCGCCGACAGGGTTATTAACTGCAGCAACGCCGATTTCTCTGATGCGGTCAATGGCCGACCATTTATTGCCTACCAAAACCGCCGCTATGAACTTACGCCAGAATCTTTTTGTGAAATAGACGCCCAAAAGACCGACACCATCCAACCGGGCAATTGTGCGGGCAATTACACCTTGCGCCGAACCTGGAAGATATACGATGCATGTCTGCCCTTTTCCGCGACCAACCCGAAAATCGGGGTGCAAAAAATTATGGTGAAAGATACCGCTGGTCCCTTGCTGCATTGCCCTGCCGACATGATTGTTGCAGTGGCAGATGTAAATTGCCGGGGCTCTGTGGACTTGCCGGACGCTTTTTTGAGCGACAACTGTTCGGGACTGGCGTTTCAGGCGTTTTGGACCGACAGTGGGCAAACAGAAACGTTGCTCGGCGACATCATGTTCAACATGGATTCTACGGGCGTGGATACCGTTGGGGTGCTGGGCATCGTGCCGAATTTCCCGATGGGTACCACCACCATGCTCTATACCGCTGAAGATGCCTGTGGCAATTTTGGCGACTGCTCTTTCAAGCTCAGCATCACCAATTTGGCGCCGCCCATCGCTATTTGCGATGTGCTGCATACCGTAACCCTGCCCGCTATCGGGTTTATGGGTGTTCCCGCTTCCTTGCTCGACAACGGTTCGAGTGACGACTGTTCCC
This sequence comes from uncultured Saprospiraceae bacterium, assembly GCA_964453475.1. Taxonomy (GTDB): domain Bacteria; phylum Bacteroidota; class Bacteroidia; order Chitinophagales; family Saprospiraceae; genus M3007. The sequence goes on from CAYVPM010000046.1 coordinate 1,681, forward strand.
CGGTGGCCTTCAAGGCAAAATTTGATGCCGTAAATACTTGCCATACCCAGGGCATGTTCAGCGATAGTTTGCAGCTGTGCTGCCGGAATTTGGGCGACACGCTCTCGGGTGTATTGAGGGTGTACGATGTGGCCGTTCCGCCAGGCAGTGTTTCCAGCAGTTTCGGTGCAGGCCATTTTACCGATTGCAATTTTAAGGTTGCAGTTACAGGTTCCAATGCGCCGTTTTGCACGGCCCCTGCGAATATTACCCTGAGTTGTGAGGATTTTAACCCGATGCTGGGTGTATATGGAGGGCTGGTGTCGCAAAGTTGCGCCGTTGATTCCGTAGCTGTTTTTAACAATATGAGCCTGTTCGACACCTTGTGCGCGCGCGGCACGATCTCCAGGGTATTTCGGGTATTTGACGCAGGCGGGCAGATGAGCCAGTGCACCCAAAAAATTGTGGTGGACTACAATCAAGATTACTTCATCCGCTTTCCCGATGATGTATTTCTGACATTTTGCGCGCCGGGAAACGCTTATGGTCAGCCTGTCTTTTTTGGCAAAGACTGCGAGCAGCTCACGGCCACTTATCAGGATCAAATGTTTGCGATGGCGCCAGACGCCTGTTTCAGGATAGAGCGCAGCTGGAAAATTGTAAACCTGTGCACCTACGATTCCCTGGCGCCGCTCATTGTTATTCCCAATCCCAATCCCAATCCGATCAACAACCACGCCGACAACCTGCCAGGCCCCATTGTCTCATCCATTCAAGCAATGGGCGATCCCTGGCGTGCAACGCTTTCAAAAATAGCGCCCTCAGACCCCGCCCCGACTGATTTCGCCAGTTTTTACGCCGCCAACGCCAATGGCTATCAATACAAACAGATCATCAAGATCAACGATACACAGAAGCCGCTGGTGCAAAATTGCCCCGACACCACGGTGATGGTGCAGGATTTGACGACCAATGACCCGCAACTTTGGAAGGCTTCCTACTGGCTCGACCCCCTGCATTTGTCGATGGATTTGTGCGAAACACCCACCAACCTCAACATAACCGCCAGCGACAGCTGCTCGGGCAATGGGGTTACGTTCAAATACCAATTGGCGCTTGACCTCAACGACGATGGCATACGCGAAACCCTGATCAACAGCGACGCGCTTCCGCCCATCAATACGGTGTTTTACAACAATGCGAGCGGCGGGCCAGGCGAAGCCCGGCAATTCGATTTCCGACCGGTACCGACAAACCAAAAATGGCGATTTGCCCTTGAAACAGTGGTGTCGGGCAACCAAAAAACGGCCTATGTCCGTTTTAACACCAGCCAAACCCCAAATACTTATGTCGTGCCACAACTGCCTTATGGAGCGCATAAGATCAAGTGGTTCATCACCGATGACTGCGGCAATGAAAGCATTTGTGAGTACAATTTCACCATCCGGGATAGAAAGCCGCCTACGGTTTTTTGTATTCAAAGTTTGTCAGTCAATATTCTACCGACCGGCATGATAACGCTTTGGGCCACCGACTTTTTGCAATTTGCGGAAGACAACTGTACCCCTACCCAGTTTTTACAATACGCCATTCGAAAAGGAAATACCGGAACTAGCTTTCCGACAGACGGCAATGGTGACCCACAAACCACAATATCCTTTGATTGCAGCGAATTGGGCACCCAACAAGTGCAGATGTGGTGCAGGGACAGATCGGGGAATGCCACTTTTTGTATGAGCAGTATATTAATCCAGGACAATTCCGGCAATTGTGACGAACCTGATCCAGTCATCTTAGGCGGTTTTGTACGCACCCCCCTGAACATCGGCATCGAGGGCGTTGCCGTCCCCCTCGAAGGCAGCGCGCCATTTATACCGCCATTTTCCTATTTTCCAGGCGCCATTACCGATTCTTTTGGCTTGTACGTCTATTCTGGCAGTATCCCAATTAACTCCAGCTTTACCCTCACCCCGTTTTATGATATAAACCCATTGAATGGGGTTACAACCTTCGATTTGGTATTGATTTCCAAACATATCCTCGGCATAGAGGCATTGGGCTCTCCGTACAAGTTAATCGCAGCTGATGCGAACAAAAGCAGTTCCATCACCACTTTTGACATTGTCGAGCTTCGAAAGCTGATATTGGGGATTTATCAGGAATTGCCCTTTGCAGAAAGCTGGCGCTTCGTGCCGACATCCTACACATTCCCCAACCCACTAAACCCCTTTACCCCGGCATTTCCCGAGGAAATAAGCGTGGCCAGCCTGCAGGGGAACATGGGCGACGCCGATTTTGTGGGCCTTAAAACCGGCGACGTAAACTACACGGCCGTCGTCAATGCCAAGGGATCACCGGAAGAGCGCAGTGCCGGCAATCAGTACTTCCTTGTGTCGGCGAACAGCCAAAGCGTACTGTATGGCGAGGTTATTGAGGTTGCTTTTTCGGCAGGGGAAATGTTGGAGGGCTGTCAGTTTACGCTGAATACCCATGGCCTGGAGGTGTTGGAAATTTTACCCGGAGCAGATATGGGGCTGGAACATTTTGCACTGTTCCCGGAGAAAAATGCGCTGACTGTGGCTTGGGAGCAGGGTGGGCAGGCTGCTTTCACCTTGAAGTGCAGGGCCAATGTATCGGGGGATCTGCGCGAAATGCTTGCCATCAGCAGCAGGATCACCAAAGCTGAGGCCTATCAGCAAGCGATCGCCAACAAAACCGAACGTTTCGAGCTTGCGTTGAAATTCCCGGAATCGACGACTTTCGAGCTGTTCCAAAACCGACCCAACCCCTTTGAGGATGCCACGGAAATTGTGTTCAACCTGCCCGAAGCAGCGATTGCCAGGATCACAATTAGTGATTTGAGCGGCAGGGTATTGTACGCCAGGACAGGGGATTTTGAAAAAGGCATGAACACCATCAGCATCGATAAATCGGCCTTGGCGGCGAGCGGGGTGTTGTATTACCAGGTGGAGACGGCACAGGACCGGGCGGTTCGAAAAATGATCAGAATCCGGTAGCGGTTACCATATATTTTTTACCACATAGCGCACATAGTTCACATAGGCATCGCGCTTGGGCGGTTTTGTGAACCAATCTGAAATGTGACCTGGAATGTTGCGCAACAAAATATTGAGTATATTCATCTATGTGAACTATGTGCGCTATGTGGTAAAAAAATAAGTGGTAAGAAATCAAAGTGGTTTAATTCAGCCTCTTACTCGAATTATTTCTGCCTCACTCAATACTTTTCCAAATGCAAAAACACTTACGCAGCGCCCTGCTCCTTTGCCTCTTTTGTCAGCCTGAAATCAGTGCTGCCAACGATCCCGGCATACAATGCCCCGCCAACCTGACGCTGAACGTCACAGACATAAATTGCCGCACTTCGGTGGTTTTTCCTGCTGCCCGGATGCAGGGAGCTTGCTCTTTGCTCGGCTCTGTGGAAGCATTTTGGACAGACAACGGCACAGGAAAATCACAAAAATATAAAGTGACTATACCCATTGACACCCGAAACTGTCGAGGAGTTTTTGCGCAGATTTTACGCAGAAAAAAACGCACAGATTCTACACAAATGTTTCTGCGTAAAATCTGTGCAACCGAATCTGCGTAAAATCTGTGCGAAATAAAAAATCAACCTGAACGCAAGGTATAACTGGGTATAGTTGCCAAAATTTAATCTTCACCGCCTTATAATATTAAACACATGAACCAAATCCTACTTGCCTGCCTCATTCTATTTATTTTTTGCTTTCAAACCAAAGCTGCCAGTCCTGAAAACACGCCCGAATTATACAGTCCGGGCATGGTAATGGACACCGTAAAACCGCTCATATTTTGCCCACCCGGCATCAATGTTACCCTGGCCCCGCTTAGTTGCGACACCGTGCAACATTATACGGTAACAGCCGAAGACGACCAGGGCACGGTAATCATCATTCAACTCGCCGGCCTTCCCTCTGGTGCGGCATTCCCGGTTGGGGTAACGGTGAACACCTATCTGGCGACCGATCTGGCGGGCAATACCGCTACTTGTTCGTTTTCAGTCACCGTGCTCGACGCCTACCTGGCGCCCCCTACCTGCAATGACCTGGCGCTTGTTTTTTTAAATCCCGATTGTAGCAAAACCGCCACTCCATTTGATATACTGGAAGGTGGTCCTTTTGGTTGCCCACAGAACTATATCATCGAATTGGACAAAATCCTGCCTTTCGGGAACGGCCCATGGGTTTCTCCTGCTTTGAACGGCAGCGACGTCGACAAGACCTATCAGGCACGCGTGACGGACACGCGAAACGGAAACAAATGCTGGGGCAATCTCCAGGTCAAAGACAACACGCCGCCCGTATTGACTTGCCAAACAATCAGCGTGCCTTGCGCGCTGCCATTGAACGAGCTGACTCCAGGCGTTTTGCGCGATTCATTCGGTTTCCAAATTGCGTTCCCTTTCGCCAACGATGCCTGCTCGGGCAGCATCACCACCATGAGCTTCGTGGATTTGCTGCAAACCCTGCCTTGCGACGACACCGCCACGGTGAGCGGCATCATCCAGCGGATATGGTCGGCCACCGATGCCAGTGGCAATACAGGTACCTGCATGCAAATCATCCGCCGGGAACGCCTGTTGGCAAATGTGCAGATTCCAGGAACCAAAACAAGCCCCTGCACAAACCCTGACTACAGCACCCAAACCAATGGCATTCCTTTCATCAGCTTCCAAAACCGGCGCTACGACATCACGCCGGCATCGTTCTGTAAGTTCGACTGGGACTTTTTCGACACCATCCAGCCGGGAGCTTGTACCGGGAATTTCACCGTGAACCGAACCTGGAAAATTTACGATGCCTGCCTGCCCTTCTCGGCAACCAATCCAAAAATCGGGGTGCAGCAAATTCAAGTGAAAGACACAAAAGGCCCCGTTTTTGAGTGCCCTGCCGACAGGATCGTGACCGTAACCGACAACCTCTGCCGGGCATCGGTGGACATGCCGGATTTGTACCTGAGCGACAACTGCTCAGGCATTGCTGAATTGGAGGTATTCTGGTCGGACAGCGGCCTGACAAAAATGATGACCGGGGTGCTGTTGTTGGAACTGGACTCGACCAATACCGACAGCCTGGCCGTTTTTGGCCCGGTGGCCAGTTTTCCGGTTGGCGCCACCACCTTGCTCTACGTGGCTACCGACGATTGTGGCAATACCGGTGAATGTAGCTTCAAGCTTACGGTGGCAAATATGACGCCCCCCACAGCTATTTGCGACTCGATTTTGCTCGTGGGACTGCCTTCCAGCGGCTATTTGGCAATGCCTGCAAAAATACCGGACAATGCCTCAAGCGACGATTGTACTCCAGTGACTTTTAAAGCCAGATTATTGGAGGCAAATAGTTGCAGCCCAGAGTTGGCGTTCAATGACACCCTTCATATTTGTTGCCGGAATCTAGGCGATACTTTGTTTGGAACCTTGCGGGTGTACGACATCAATGTGCCTGCCGGGGCAGTTTCCAACAATCATGGCATGGGACATTTCTCAGATTGTAATTTCAAGATAAGGGTGACGGGCAGCAACCCGCCGATCTGCACTGCACCGGCCAATATCACGATCAGTTGCGAGGCATTCGACCCTACGCTGGAATCTTACGGCGGTCTCGTGTCCCAAAGTTGTTCGGTAGATTCCATTGCCTACAGCACATTGATGAATGGCTTCGATACCATTTGCTCCCGCGGTACGATAAACCGGCAATTCAAGGTGTTCAACAGCGTTGGTCAAATGGGCCAATGCACCCAAAAAATAGTGGTGAATTACAACCAGGAATATTTTACCCGTTTCCCCGATGACATGGTGGTAACCTTTTGCGACACCAGCAATTTTTATGGCGTGCCGACATTTTTTGGAAAAGATTGCGAATTGATTACACCCACCTACGAAGACCAGGTATTTACCGTCGTTCCGGATGCCTGTTACAAGATAGAACGCACCTGGAAGATCATCAATTGGTGCACCTATAACCCTGATTCATCGCTCATCCATGTGCCAAACCCCAATCCGAATGCCACGAGCAACCACGCTGACAACCTGCCAGGCCCCATCCTTTCGCCCGTTCAGACAGCTGGAGATCCCTGGAAATCGACCATTGTAAAAATCAATCCAAGCGACGCCAGCCCCACCAATTACAGTGTTTTTTACAAAAAGAATGGAAACGGCTATTCCTACAAACAGATCATAAAAGTCATTGATACCCAGCAGCCGGTTGTTGAAAACTGTCCTTCAAGCCCCTTGACCATCCAGGATGTCAGCACGAATGATCCACAGCTTTGGAACGCCACGTATTGGCTCGATCCCGCATTGAACCTCAACGATTTGTGCGAAGCGCCCAATGAAATCAGCATTACAGCCTATGATGCTTGTACAAGCGGCACCTTGAACATAAATTACCAACTGTTTCTCGACTTGAACGGCGATGGCATACTGGAGACCGTGGTCAACAGCGCCCTTATGCCGCCCGGTGGCAGCATCCTGTACAATAACGTGATGGGGCCCGGAACCTCCCGGGAATTCGATTTCCGGCCGGTAGCTCCAGAGCATAAATGGCGCTTTGCCAATCAAGTAACCAAAACGGGCAATAAGACAATGGCCTCAATCCGTTTCAATACCAGTGCGAACCCGAATGTTTTTTCGTCGGCGCAGATTCCCCACGGTACGCATAAAGTGAAATGGCTGGTTTCAGATGGTTGTGGCAATGAAAAAATATGCGAATATTCCTTTACTGTTCGGGATGGGAAGCCCCCAGCAGTGGCTTGTTCCAATAACTTAACAATAAATTTCACTGCTTCAGGGGTAATTCACGTCCATCTCCCGGATATGCTGTCATATTCAGAGGATAATTGCACCCCTCAAGACAAGTTAACGTATTCAATCCGAAAGTTTTCCTCGGGAACAGGCTTTCCAACTGATTCGCTTGGCAACCCTATCGACAGTGTAAGCTATTATTGCAATGAAGTTGGCCTTCGTTTTCTGGAAGTATGGGCAAAGGACGTAGCCGGAAATGTTGATTTTTGTGACAATGCAACCGTTATACTCCAGGATAACAACAATATTTGCACAAGCAACCCAGTATCCGATATCAGGGGCTTTATTAAAACGGAAACAAACGAGGGTATTGCGGACGTGTCTTTGAACTTAAACTCAAACCTTCCTTTTGTTCCACCATTTCCGTGGTTTTTAAACATCAAAACAGACACCTTGGGATATTTTCAATTCCCTTCCGGAATGACATTGTCAAGCACAGCCACCTTGGGACCAGTATACGACGCGAACCCATTGAACGGCATCACCACCTTCGACCTCGTATTGATTTCCAAGCATATCCTGGGCATCCAGGCCCTTGGCTCCCCTTATAAAATGATCGCTGCCGATGCCAATAAAAGCAGCAGCATCACCACGTTCGACATTGTGGAACTGCGCAAATTGATATTGGGCATTTACCAGGAACTACCGGCGAATACCAGTTGGCGTTTTGTAAAAAAATCGCATGTATTCTCCAATCCGATGAACCCGTTTATGTCGGCAATACCGGAGGTGATTCCAGCTTCGGAACTGTTTTTGCCCAATATGACCGATGATTTTGTCGGGGTGAAAATCGGCGACGTGAACAATACCGCAGTCGCCCATGCGGGCGCGCCCCTGAGCGAGCGCAACGCCGGCGCCTTGTATTTCAAAGTAGCCGCCAATGGCCGGGAAAGGGTGCAGGCAGGCGAAGTTTTTGACCTGCAATTCAGCGCCACAGCGCCAATGGATGC
>CAYVPM010000047.1:0-7806 GCA_964453475.1 uncultured Saprospiraceae bacterium
GCATATTTGCCATCGCCTTTAACGATGCAACGATGCGGTGTATTGGGGTATGGGGTAAAGCGGTTGCCGTCAATAAGCAGGGCTTCGGGCCGCAGTTTGAGTGCATTCAGGGCCCGGTGCATGGCTAAAAAAGAGGCTTTGAAGATGTTGATTTCGTCAATCTCGGCAGCGCTCACTTCCGCTACGGCCCAGGCCAGGGCTTCTTTTTCAATCACTTGTCGCAGGATGTCCCGTTGGTTTTCTGACAATTGTTTGGAGTCGTTGAGCCATTTATGTTCAAAATTTTTGGGCAAAATAACCGCGGCTGCAAATACTGCCCCCGCCAAACACCCCCGCCCAGCCTCATCGCAGCCAGCTTCGAGGAGCTTGTGATCGTGGAAAGGGAGCAGTGGCATTTTAATTTAATGATGGGATAATTTGATAATGGGCGCCAAGATACGGGTGTTTTGGCAGTGTGGGCAACCTGAATCCGTAGCTTTGCGCCATTCGGTTACATAAACAAACCGGATTTTGAGATATGCGCATTTTTGCACTCTTTATTGTTCTCTTTAGTTCAGGTGGCAAGCTCCTTGCCCAAGTTGACACAGTGGCATTTCCCCCGCTAAAAATCGGAGAATGGAAGCAACACCTGCCCTGGCAGCGCTCCGTATATGTCACCCAAAGCGATACAAAAGTGTATTTTGCTACCGAGTGGGCTGTGGTAGAAATTGACAAAGTGGAAAAAAAAGCCAATTTTATCACAAAAGTAGAAGGACTGAGCGATGTGGGGATCAACCTGATCCGCTTCAACAAGGCCGCAAATGCGCTGGTGGTTTCTTACACCAACAGCAACCTTGACCTGTATTACCCTGCCGATGGCTCCGTGCTGAACCTGCCGTTTATTAAAAAGAACCCCAACATAATTGGGGACAAGAAAATCTACGACGTCTTCTTCGACGGAAAAACCGCCTATTTCGCCTGCGGTTTTGGTGTGCTGAAATTCAATGTCGAAACAGCAGAGGCTGAATACACCGTGTTCACCAACATTGCCGTGCAATCGGTTGCGGTATATGGGGGTTATATCTGGGCATCAACAGAGGAAGGGCTTTTCAGGATTTCAGTAAACGACGAAAACCCGGCCGATTTCAGCCGCTGGCACATGCTTGATGCAATGGACGGATTCCCGGTAGGGCAAAAAGTAGGCCCTATGCGCGTTTGGAACCTCAATTTGATGATCGGTACCGGCAAAATGTTATACCAGTATGACGGCAACAGTTTCAGCGAAATTGCCAGCCACCCCATCCGGACGCTGAAATACCTGAGCGCTGAAGGGCCCGGCCTGATGATTTCCTGGTTCGACGCCAATAATTTTGGGCTGGGCAACGTAGAATACATGGAAACCAATGGTACTCGTTATGAGATACATGGACCTTGCGGCGCCGAATTCCCCTTATCCGGCATTGAAAGCGACCCCAAAAAATTTTGGTTCGCCGACCAAAACGATGGCTTCCGTTTCTTCGACCATAATATGGGCCTATGCGACAAATTCTCCTTTAACTCGCCATACCGGCATCTCACAACGGATATTTCCATTGCCCACAACAAAGTGTACCTGGCAACACCGGGGGTCCAATCAAACCTCTCGCCGCTCCGCGACCCGCGTGGCGGCATTTATATCTATGAAAACAGTGAATGGAAACGATTTTGGTCAGAAACCAATCCGGAAATTGTTCCCCCGGAATGTCATATGGACATGTGGCGTGTAGCGGCGCACCCCGTCGAAGACAACAAATTCTACGTGGGCAGTTTTGTCGGCGGACTGGTAGAAGCCAGTGTGCCAGGCGAGCAAGCCCAGTTTTACAATAAAAACAATTCAATATTGAAGGATGCTGGCGCCGCTGGAACGGACAGAACCGCAATAGGCGGCCTGGCTTTCGACGGCGACAACAACCTCTGGATCAGCAACTTTAGCGCTACTGCCCCCATTGCTGTTAAAAAGGCAGACAATACCTGGAAAAATTTTCCGGCAGCGCCAGCAAACCCTGTGCTGAGCGTAACGGTAGACCAGGCCGGGTACAAATGGTTTGTCCTGGCTTTCAACTCCGGTGTCATGGTTTTTGACCACGGCGCGGATATCGATGACCCTGCCGACGACCGTTACAAGATTTTTACCACCGCCAACAGCGTATTGCCCACCAATACCATTAACAGCATCGCGGTCGACCTCGATGGGGACGTATGGGTAGGCACCCAACAAGGCACTGTCAGCTTTGAGTGTGGCAGCAACGTTTTTTCTACAGAAAACCCTTGTATTGGCCGGCGGCGCATCGTGAATGTGGACGGATTTAATGGCTATTTGCTGGAAACAGAAGATGTCAAGAGCATCGCCGTTGATGGCGCTAACCGAAAATGGTTTGGCACGACAAACGGGATTTTTGTGCAATCGCCCGATGGGCTCACCCAGGTGGCGCGCTACACCAATACCAACAGCCCCCTGTTCGACAACGGCATCACCGATATTGCCATCAACAAAGAAAACGGGGAGATATGGATCGGAACTGAAAAAGGGGTGTTGTCGCTGCGCGGCGAAGCCATTGAAGGGGGCAGGGTAAACAAAAGAACGGCTTATGCCTTTCCCAACCCCGTTCAACCGGGCTATGACGGCCCGATTGCCATACGCGGGCTGGCGCGCGATGCCAATGTAAAAATCACGGATGTTGCCGGCAATTTGGTCTATGAAGGGAAATCGTTGGGCGGGCAAGCCGTCTGGGATGCCCGCGATTATTTGGGGCGGCGGGTAGCTTCGGGCGTTTATTTGATTTTTGCAACCAGTCAGGCAACCTTTGAAGAGCCGGATGCCATCATTACAAAAGTGGTGATTCTAAATTAATCGCCCATCGCCTTCTGAAAGAAGGAATTTAAATTGTTAAAGTCTGAAATATTTCCTGTAAAGGTGCAATAATGAACCCCGAGCTGCTGTTTTAGACAAAATTTTATTTCACCATTCACATACCATTTTTTTGGCAATTAGCCTATGGAAGAAACTTACACATATCAGACTCTGGTTCAATTCCTGTACCATGAAATGCCCGCAGGGGAGGCCGTTGAAATGGCGCAATTAATTGAGGAGGACGACTTTCTTCACGCTGAATTCAACAAACTGCTCTCTGGAAAAGCCCAGCTCCCAAAAGCCCTTTTTAGTCCATCAAAAGCCAGTATCAGCAATATCCTTCAATACAGTGCAAAAACTGCTTTGGAGGCGCAATGCTGAACCTTGTCTTTCTTCCTACCATTAACATTGAATAGACCTCGTTTCAAGCCAGTTGAAGCGAGGTTTTTTTTTACCCGCCGTAGCTTCAGCGAAGGCGGGTTGCCAGGCAGCAGGTTCAAAGCTTGGTAGCTTCAGCGAAGGCAGCGCCCTACCCATTCAACATCTTCCACAAAGCATCCTTAAGTTGTTGGATATTCTTGTTGGTCAATGCAGAGATATAAATAACCGGTATGCCCTTGGGCAAGGTCGGCTTCAGCATCGCTTCCAGATCGGCATCTATCAGATCGCTTTTGGTGATAGCCAGCATCCGGGGCTTATCGAGCAGGTCAGGATTGTACTTTTCCAGCTCGTTTATCAGGATTTTATACTCATCCTTAATGCTGCGATCTGTATCGGCCGGTATCATAAACAGCAAGGCACTGTTGCGCTCAATATGGCGGAGGAAGCGGTGCCCCAGCCCCCGGCCTTCATGTGCCCCTTCGATAATGCCCGGAATATCAGCCATAATAAAGGTGTGGTTCTCGCGCACGTGTACGATGCCCAGTTGAGGGGTTAGGGTGGTAAAGGCGTAATCGGCAATTTTCGGCGTTGCGGAAGTGACGGTGCTTAGCAGGGTGCTTTTCCCGGCATTGGGAAAGCCTACCAGTCCGACATCCGCCAGCACCTTTAATTCAAGTATTACCCAGCGCTCCTCGCCTTCCTCACCGGGCTGCGCGTATTTGGGCGATTGGTGCGTGGGGCCTTTGAAAAAGTTGTTGCCCATACCGCCGCGGCCTCCTGGAAAAAGTATCTTCTCCTCAGATTTTTCAGTTATTTCTGCCAAAAACTCGCCCGTTTCGGCATCGCGTACCACTGTACCCAAAGGCACATTGACAACGACATCCTTTCCATCGGAGCCGGTTTTAAGGCCGCCGCGACCGCCCTGGCCGTTTTCAGCGTACAGGTGTTTGGTAAATTTCAGGGACAACAAGGTCCACTCCTGCGGGTCGGCCCGTAAGATGATGTGGCCGCCACGCCCACCGTTGCCGCCGTCTGGCCCGCCTTTGGGCGTAGCTGGCCCGCGGTAAAAATGGACACTGCCTGCCCCGCCTTTTCCTGACCGGAAATGGATTCTCACATAGTCTACAAAGTTCTGTTCGGCCATATTGGATAATTTACCCGCCGGAGCCTTTGCAAAGGCGGGGTGCTTCATTTTTATACTATGATTCGCCTGATTTTTGTGATCGACGATGGTTGATTCAACTGAATTGAATTGCTCACAAACAATCGGCTGACGGTGTGCAGTAAATCTTGCTTAGGTAAAGCTGCAGGCAAAATACTGGAAATTATTCGTTGTCTGTTGGAGGATATCGTTCTCTAAAACCCCATTGGGGCTCAAATTGTTTCGCGGCGGCGTTCCTTGGCCAGTTCGATGCCCGACGAAGAGAATGCTTTCAAGAGCGCTTCGTTCAGGAAAAACATCGCATCTTCATTGTCCTCCCCTTTGGCCCAAACTGAAATCTCCACTTTCATATCGTCGCGGGAAATGCCGCGCACCTTCACTTCAGGGGCTTTTCCGGAAATCGCAAAAGGACATTCTTTGGCTACCGTTTCCACTACTTGCCGCAACTTTTCCAAAGGAGTATTGCTGTTCAACAACAAAACAGCCTCCACCACTACCTCAGAGCCGTGGATGATGTTTTCGATCGGCCCTTCCAGCATCTTGCCATTGGGAATGATGATTCGTTTGCCCGAATTCGCTTTCAAAATGGTGCAAAAAACCTGGATTTCAACCACTTCGCCCGCAAAGCCCGACACAGTCAGAAAATCACCAATCTTGAAAGGCTTGAAAAGCAGTATAAGCACGCCGCTGGCAAAATTGCCCAGGCTGCCCTGCAAAGCAAGGCCAATGGAAAATGCAATCGCCGAAAATATGGCGATAAAGGAGGTTGTTTCAATGCCAACGGTGCTGGCCACAATGATCACCAGGGCCACCTTTAGCGCTATGTTGGAAAGCGAGAGGAAAAAAGTGCGCAGTCCCTGATCCACTTTCCTGACTTCCAGAAAAAGGTCGAAACCTCTGGTTACCCGCCGAATGACCCACATGCCGACAATAAAAATCAGGGCAGCTCCCAGCACTTTGGGGCCGTAAGCCAAGCACATATTATAAATTTGATCGATGTAGTTTTTTGTCTCCACAGACGTTTTGCTTTGTTACTGGATCAGAATTCGCGGCATTTGGCCGAAAACGGGGACAAAAGTCGTAAACTGGGGCTAACTTTGCATATTATTTGTTAGCTTTATTAACCCTTATCCATTTTCACACACTTGTTCTTATTAATGAGAAACCTTCTTTCCCTGGCGCTCGTCGCTGCTATCGCCGTCCTGATCGCCTGCACCCCTAAGACAGGGCCCAAAATTACCGCCGTTCCCGCCCCTCCAAATGAACCTAGCGCATGGGACAGCATAGGAAAACCATTAATGGGCGACGAGCTGGACGAAACCGCCCCCGTCGAATACACCTTAATCGAGCCAGCGGCCATCAACCTTGATTCCCTCCCGCCTTACAATGCCTCCCACACCTTTGAAATCGACCTCATACACACCAAGGTGGAAATCTCTTTTGATTGGGCAAAAAAACGCGCCAACGGCAAGGCTACCCTCAGCATGCGCCCCTGGTTTTATGCCACCGACAAAGTCACGCTCGATGCCAAGAACTTTGATATCCTATCCGTTACCTTCGACGGAAAAACCGAGCCATTGAAGTATGATTACAACAATGCGCAATTGACCATTCAACTCGGCAGAGTATTTACCCGGACAGAAGAATTTAAAATCGCCATCACTTATACTGCCAAGCCCGACGAACGGGAATCTTTCGGTGGCTCGGCAGCCATCACCAGCGACAAGGGTCTTTATTTTATCAATGCCGACGGTGCAGATCAGGACAAGCCCCAGCAAATATGGACCCAGGGCGAAACAGAAAGCAATTCTTTCTGGATGCCTACCGTGGACAAGCCCAACGAGCGCTGCACCCAGGAAATGTACATCACCGTCGCCGACAAGTTAAAAACACTTTCCAACGGCGCATTGATTTCGAGCAAAAAGAACGCCGATGGCACCCGCACCGATTACTGGAAAATGGACAAGCCCCATGCTCCTTACCTGTTTATGATGGCCATTGGGGAATTTGCTGTGGTGCAGGACAAATGGCGCGGCATCAATGTAGATTATTACGTGGAACCAAAATTCGAAGCGAATGCCCGCGATATTTACCCATACACGCCAGAAATGCTGGAGTTCTTCTCAAACAAGCTGAATTACCCCTACCCCTGGCCCAAGTACTCCCAGGTGATTGTGCGCGACTATGTGAGCGGCGCTATGGAAAATACAACAGCTGTAATTTTCGGTGAGTTTATGCAAGGCACCAAGCGCGCTTTAATGGACAATGGGCGGATCAACGAAAAAGTAGTGGCACACGAGATGTTCCACCACTGGTTTGGCGACCTTGTCACCACCGAAAGCTGGGCCAACTTGACCATGAACGAAGGTTTCGCCAATTATTCGGAGTACCTATGGTTGGAGCAAAAACACGGGCGAGATGTAGCAGACGTGCACTTGATGACCGAACAGCAAGGCTATTTGATGTCTGCCGGCGATGGCGGCCATCCTTTGATCCACTACGGTTACAATAGCCGGGAGGACATGTTCGACGCCCACTCCTACAATAAAGGCGGTTGCATCCTGCACATGTTGCGCCAACTGGTGGGCGACGACGCCTTTTTTGCTGGACTCAACCGATACCTGAAAAAGAACGAGTACAGCGACGTAGAGGCCGATGAGCTGCGCCTGGCTTTTGAGGATGTGACGGGCCAGGACTGGAATTGGTTCTTCAACCAATGGTTCTTCGCCTCAGGCCACCCTGTGCTGGACATTTCCTACAGCTGGGATGAAACTGCCAAAAAAGCGCGCGTGCAAATTGATCAAATTCAAAGCTATGAAGGTGTGCCGCGTATTTTCAACATTCCTTTAGCCGTCGATATCTACGACAACAGCGGCAAAGCCCGGCGGCAGGAAATCCGCCTGACAAAACGCGAACAGTCCTTTGAATTTGATGCGGCCAGCAAACCCGCACTCATCAATGTGGATGCCACAAAAACCCTGCTTTGCGTTAAAACCGATCAACATTCAGCAGAAGAATGGGCATTTTTGTACCGCAACGGTCCGCTGTTCTTCGATCGCTCGGAGGCACTCCGAGGCCTTCAGGAGGCCAACCCAACACTGGCCGCATCGGTCATGAAGGAAGCCCTGAAAGACAAGTCAGCAGAAATCCGCCTTCAGGCTATAAGCGGTTTCGAGCCCGGGGACCCCAGCATTCTGGCTGAAGTAGAGCAAATGGCTACCAACGACCCCGATTATCAGGTTCGGGCTGCCTGCATCAGTTTTTTGGCGGTGGAAGGCGACAAAAAGCACATCCCTATTTTTGAAAAAGGCATATCAGAAACGCTGCCTTACAGTGTGGTGAGTGCCTCTTTGGAAGGTTTGTTAAAAGCAGACCCGACTGCGGGCGCGCGCGT
>CAYVPM010000047.1:7816-9422 GCA_964453475.1 uncultured Saprospiraceae bacterium
TCAGTTGTCGCGGAACGCCCGCTCTATCTGGTCGCGCAGCGGCTTGGTGACGTAAGCGACGCCTTCACAGAGGTTTTGTCCGGCTTGTATGCCGAAAGTCCCAGCCTGGAAAACATCCCGTTTTTCGAAAGCAAGTTGGCCACAGTTGACGGCTTCCCATCATTTCCGTTTTTCGGCAATTATCAAAAATTCCTCCTGGGCCTCAACGACGATGCTCAACTTTCGAAGGGTGTTGAATCGATGAAAAATATCGCCATGAACCTGAGTACCAGCCAATGGCGGCGTTTTGCCAGCACCAAGGCCATTGCAGATATACGGACTGCGATGGCGGAAAATGAACGTACCGACATGGCCGAAAAGTTTGAAAAAATCTTGACGGCGATCAAGGAAAACGAAACGGATACGATGCTGAAATCTTATTATGAGGGGTTTTAATGGTGCTTAATCGAAAGTACGGGCATTGAAGATGCCTCCAAATTTTATTCTATTTTCTTGACTTAGACCTCAGAGGTTTTTAAAGCCTCTGAGGTCTAGCACTCGAACAGGATTAAGCTATGGCAACCCGGTGCGCATAAAACTTCATTTACAAGTTCTACTTTTAGAGGTACTGTGTTAAAAACGATGCGTTTTTAGCCCCGGCAGAAAATCCCAAACATAGTCTTAATTTGATTCCGGCAATGCTTTTACCCAAAGGGTCAACCCATTCAGACTCGTTTCGTTGCCCACATAAACCAGCTTTTCGCCATCGGTTTTAAATTCCAGTGTCATGCTGTCTTTGTCATCAACACGCGTTAGAGCAAGAAATAAATTCCCGTTTTCAAGGGTTTTCCAACTGCCTTCTTCCCGTATCGTGCTATTTTTATCTTTGTAATCTGTGGCCATTTTTGCGCCAAATGTTGGCGTAAGCCATAAACTCACCACCCTTTCCCTTTCGGAAACAGGATTAAATTCGCCCTGGTAAAAGGCTTCTGTGGTGATGGAAAAGGCACTTCCTTGCTGGGCTGCGTTAGGTGAACTGCCTGAATTTTCAGGGAATGTTTCAACGGCTTTAAAACTGCCGCTTTCTGATGAATCGGTGCAAGATGCCATGATCGTTAAAATTGCAAATACTATCGGTGCGAACTTCATAATGGTAGAATTGATTTTGGTTAAGTAAAACTGTTTGAAAGCAGTGTTCAAAACATGTTCCACCGCCAAATCCAGCGAAATGTGTAGAGGATTTTTCCCAATTATTACCCGGGCACACACTTAAATAGTCAAAACCGCCAACCAAAGCTTGGGTTACAAGTACATTGGAACTTGGCATAAAACCTTACCATGAGCCGCAAGTTTGTCGCATAAAATCAGCGGCCTTACTGGTTTGAGCAAGGCCGCTGGCCACATTTCGTATTTGAATCAGGATTTTATCTCCATAAATATTAGGAGCGGGGAGCGGATCACCTCGTTAATTCATAGGTTATAGGCCAGACACTTCACTAGTGGCGGAGTATTTTTCCCGCGTGGCTCCAGTTCTCGGTCCAAATCCGATAAATAAGCAGGCTGTTGGAGGGGGCATCCTTGCCTGTAATTTCCAGGTTGTGTTGGCCGGCTTGAAGTGGAAAGGTTT
>CAYVPM010000048.1:0-6262 GCA_964453475.1 uncultured Saprospiraceae bacterium
CTCGAACGAAATTAAAATCGGTTCGTTTTTCGTAGCCAGGCCTTTTGACACAACCCCTTGAAATCATGACGCGCTCGCTTAACTTAACGGCATTGAGCGCATGTTGGGGGCTTTCAAGCCAAAATCTGTAAATAATACAATTATTGTACATAATTATGTAATAACAAGGGCTTTTCAAGGGTCTACCTTTGTTATGAACTAAAACAAAACTAATTATGTCGCTAATTAATTTATTGCTTGTGTTAATTGCCGTAGGCGTTCTGCTCTGGCTTGTAAACACCTACATTCCAATGGATCGAAAGGTCAAAAGTATTTTAAATGCAGTAGTCGTAATATTGCTGGTCATTTGGCTACTAAAAGTATTCGGAATTATGGACTCTCTGACCAACATACGAATTTAACCTAAAAGTCTATATGTACAGCACTTACATCCAATAAACAAATATTGGTTGCGCCATATAGCGTATCCAATTATACTCAACGCAGAGCGGTTGTGAATGAAGGAATGTTGCAATCATTTTAAAATCAGGCATTTGTTTCACTCAGAATTTAAAGCAATAAAAAGAATCCTATTTATACACATGAGTCGTCCCGAAACCTCAGGATGACTCATGTCATTAAAACAACGTGAATTTTTGATAGATACCAACTTTTTTGGGCTCAATAAAGCGGAGTCATGTGGGCCCACGAAGCATAGGTAGCACCGCGTTCACGCGGTCCGGATGAGAGCCTTCAGGCTCGCAAAACCCAAAAAAGAAGGAAACCGAACCAATCCCGGCATTTCCTCAAACGCGCATGAAAAGGTTGTTGCGCACTATAGCTTTTGACTTATTACACAAGTGTTGCGTCATACACAGGCCTGAAGGCCCGTTTCCAGGCCGCGTGAACGCGGTGCTACCTATAAGGCCCGTTTCCAGACCGCGTAAACGCGGTGCTACCTATAAGGTCCATTTTCAGCAACGCCTGGTCGGCATTGATTTTCAATGTTTTACCACCAATTTCAAGGTGATGTTATCCAAAATTCACGATAAAATAAAAAATCTGTGAATTATGTAATTTTTATCTGGAATTATGTAAGGTATGCGCATTAGAAGTCATGCACCTTTGTTGTTACGGCTTTTAGCAAATAATATTTTGAAATTACATATTAAATATATGGTAAGCAACCGCTGCAAGGACGCAGTAAAAAGCGCGTTGAAAAAGCTTGGGCTGCATTTTATCATAGTTGATTTAGGCGAAGTAGACATCATGGAAGAGCTCTCCTTGGCGCAGCGAAAGGTTCTAAAAATGGCGCTCCTAGACCTGGGTTTTGAGCTTATGGACGACAAGAAAGCGATATTGATTGAACGGATAATAAATACGGCTATAGACATGGTGCATCATTCAGAAGAGGTAATCAGCGTTAAATTCTCCGTTTTTTTAAGCGAAAAATTACAATATGATTATAAATATCTTTCCAACCTCTTCTCTGAAGTACAAGGAACAACTATAGAACAATTTATTATTAATCATAAGATAGAAAGAATAAAAGAATTGATTATTTACGGCGACCTGAATATTACAGAAATAGCCTGGAAAATGCACTACAGCAGTGTTGCCCATTTATCCAATCAATTCAAAAAGGCGACCGGCTTGCCGCCTTCTCATTTCAAACAATTGAAATACAAAAGACGACAACCCATTGAAGACATACTGTGATTATAAATTGGTAGCGCAAAGTGGTTCTGAAAATTGCGATGCGACAATCATTTGAAAATCAAAATTTTTTTCTCATTAAAACAACAAAAATCACGGCAATCACTGTGGAAATTTAAATACCTATATCCCTTTGGATGTTATGAAAAAAACAGAAACGTCACAATATGTCCGCAGCTTAATTGAAGCCAGCCTTGATCCATTAGTTACTATTAGTACGGAAGGAAAGATCATGGATATGAATGAGGCATTGACTACCATTACAGGAAAATCACGTAAGTTTTTAATCGGGACCGATTTCAAGGACTATTTCACAGACCCGAAGAAAGCGGGCGAAATTTATCAGGAGGTTTTTGAAAAAGGGTACGTGACCGATTATCCGCTGACGATTAAAGATCATAAGGCTACGGATGTATTGTTTAACGGATCGGTTTATAAAAATGAAAAGGGAGAGGTGCAGGGTGCAGTGGTGGTAGCTCGGGATATTACGGAACAAAAGAGAATCAAATCAGAGCTGGTTGAAGCAAAGGAAATTGCCGAGCTGGCGACTATGGTTGCAGAAGAGGCAAAAATCAAGGCTGAAACAGCCACGCAACTCGCGGAAGTGTCGGTGAAATCCAAACAGCAGTTCCTGTCGAATATGAGCCATGAAATTCGCACCCCAATGAATGCGATAATCGGGTTTACGAAAGTAATTTTGAAAACAGAATTGACCGCAAAACAAAAGGAATACCTATCTGCGATAAAAATGAGTGGCGATGCATTAATAGTGCTTATCAATGATATTCTCGATATGGCGAAAGTAGATGCGGGAAAAATGAGCTTTGAGCACTCACCATTTAAAATGGAGTACTCTATTTCTGCAATGCTTCACCTTTTTGAGGCAAAAGTTCAGGAAAAGAATTTAAAACTGATCAAGGAATATGACCACAAAATCCCGAAGGTGTTACTGGGTGATGCCGTTCGACTGCACCAAATTATTTTAAACCTGGTAAGTAATGCGGTAAAATTTACCTCAAAGGGGGAAATCAAGGTTTCCGTTAAGCTGTTGGAAGAAGACGCTGAAAATGCCACCGTTGAATTTAAGGTGTCAGATACCGGTATTGGCCTAGAAGCTGAGCACATGGAGCGAATTTTTGAGGACTTTCAGCAGGCAACCAGCGGAACTTCCCGCCTGTTCGGAGGAACTGGACTTGGACTGGCCATTACAAAAAACCTGGTAGAGCAACAGGGCGGAAGTATTCATGCAAAAAGCAAGATTCACGAGGGTTCTACTTTCAGTTTTGTTTTGACTTTTCAAAAAACGGAGGCTACGACAGACAGGGAAACAGGATTTGAGGAATTGAACAGGGAAGCCAAAAATATAAAAGTACTGGTCGTAGAGGACATGGATCTCAACCAATTACTGATGAAAACACTATTGGATGAATTCGGATTTGATCGGGATATTGCGGCCAATGGCAGAATCGCCGTTGAAAAGCTGCAGACAAAATCATACGATATTATTCTGATGGATCTTCAGATGCCTGAAATGAACGGCTTTGAAGCAACAGAATACATTCGAAAGGTCATGAAACTAACCATACCTATTATCGCACTGACGGCTGATGTAACCACTGCTGATTTGGCAAAATGCAAAGCAGCCGGCATGGACGATTACATCGCAAAACCAGTTGACGAAAAAATCCTGTACAACAAGATAGTCGGCTCAATAGTAAAACCTGTGCCGGCCATCCAGCAAAATATGGTTCAGAAAGAAATAGTCAGGTACACTGATTTGGATTTTTTGATTCAGCGCACAAAAAATGATTCCGTTTTGATGATGGAAATGATATCGGCCTACCTGGAACAAACCCCGCCATTAATAAAAGCAATGAAACGCGGCTTGACTGATAAAGATTGGGATACATTACAATCGGCCGCACACAAAATGATTCCATCTTTTGCAATAATGGGAATGGATGCGAATTTTGAGAAAATTGCAAAAAGAATTCAGGAATTCGCTTATTCACAAGAACAATTTGAAGACATATCTGATCTGGTAACACAACTGGAGAATGTATGCATGCTAGCCTGCGCAGAATTAGAAATTGAATTTAATAAAATTAAAAGTACACCTAATGCAAAATGAGCCAAAAGTCAAACTGTTTCTCGTAGATGATGATGCCGTATTCGTTCAAATGTTAAAAATTGAATTTCTCCAACATGCCGACTTTTCAATTGAAACTTTCGCTACAGGTGAGCTTTGCATTGAGGCTTTATCTTACAGTCCCGACGTGATTATTTTAGATTATCACCTTAATGGGATCAATAGAAATGCAATCAATGGGATTGCTGTTTTGGATAAAATAAAAGAATTTAACCCGGAAATTCCGGTTGTGATGTTATCCAGCCAGGATAAAATAGAAGTAGCCATAAATTGTATGCACCATTTGGCCCACGACTATGTTGTTAAAAGTGAAACGGCATTCGTTCGTTTGCAAAAGATAATCACCAATATTTTTAAGTATAAAAAAATGGAAAAGACCTTGAACTGGTACATGGAACGAATGTCATAGCCCACACTACTGGACATTTTTCACATTGTGTGTATAAAAGTACCGCCAAACTTCCGTTTGGCATGAGTGGCCAAACAGAAGTTTGGAAGTACATTTTCGCTCAACCCGAAAAATGTCCAGTAGTGTGGTCATAGACAACCAACATCTGTAAAATATGTAATTAATACAATAAATTGTGTAACTCAGACATGGTATTAAGCGCCGACCTTTACTTTATGAAAATTCTTTCACAAATAAAAATAGTTTACATGAGAAATTTAACACTGATTGCAATAACAGGTCTCCTGTTGCTGCAATTTTCGCCGACCCAATTGAATGCGGCTTCGACTGCAGTATCGAATCCTGTAACAGAAACCATTCCGCCCGAAGGATCAAGAGCAAGTGAGCTGCAATCAAGATTGATCCAACTCAAAGCAATGGACCGTTCGGGCATGAATTTTTCCGAAAAAAGGCAAATGCGCAAAGAAGTCCGATCTATTAAAAAAGAGCTTAAACAAATAAATGGCGGCGTGTATCTCTCTGTTGGAGCAATCATCATTATCGTCCTTTTGCTTATCCTCATTTTATAGTCAACGCAAAGTGGTTATGAATGACGAAATGCTACAATCATTTTA
The DNA here is from genome assembly GCA_964453475.1 of uncultured Saprospiraceae bacterium. GTDB lineage: Bacteria > Bacteroidota > Bacteroidia > Chitinophagales > Saprospiraceae > M3007. The sequence goes on from CAYVPM010000048.1 coordinate 4,868, forward strand.
GAATCAAATATTTGTTTCACTCAAATCATTCAAAATCACTTTAATCATAGTATAAAAATTACACTTTAAATTTACAAAAAATGAATAGTACAGAAATTAAGGGAAACTGGAACGAACAAAAGGGGAAACTCCAACAAAAATTTGCCATTTTAACAGATGATGATTTATTGTTTGAAGAGGGCAGGAAAGAAGAACTGCTTGGCAGGCTTCAAATCAAGCTTGGAAAATCAAAAGAGGAAATTCTAAAGCTTATTGCAGCGCTTTAAACGCCCCTTCTTCTTTCTTTTAATCACCTGAATTTGTCAATGATACCGTTTAACGGAGTTTTGCTAAGCGGTATCTTTTTAAAAATCTTTAATAACATAACAAAAATGAAAAATACAAATTTATTGCACAGTGCAACAGCCATCATGATCGCAGGGGCACTCTTTGCCAGTTGCCAGTCATCAACACCAAAAATTGAAGCTGCGGAAACCAAGGTGCAGGACGCTGAACAAGCGCTGAAAGAAGCGAAAAAAGCAGCAACTGCTGAAGAATGGAATGCATTTAAAGAGGCCTCAGAAACCAGGATTAAAGCAAACGAGGTGCTGATTGACGACTTAAGGGCAAAAATGAAAGTTGCTGGAAAGAAGATTGATGCGACTTATGAAAAATCCATAAATGAACTTGAAGAGCGGAATCAAATCATGAAAAACAAGATTGCCACATACAATAACGATAGTCAAAGCGACTGGGTCTCCTTCAAGCGCGAATTTAACCATGACATGGATGGTCTCTGGCAGGCATTGAAAGATGTCGGAGTAAATAACAAAAAATAAACCAGCAATTATGAGTAAGGACAAAGGAACTAAAAACATAAAAAAAGCCCCCGCAGACAAGTCTTCGGGCAAGGGAAAGGCACTTTCTGCCTATAAGTCTGAAAGCAAAAGCAGCCAGGACAAGCTGGCGCCATTGGGGGCTTTTGTTCCGAAACCAGATCAAAAAACACCTGGAAAGAGCAAATCATAATATACTTGTTTCATTGGACTGTTTCCCGAATTCGATACACTTTTCCTAAGGAAAGCAAAAGCTGATTTCAAGGCGGAATATTAAGCAAACAAGACGACCCTTTCGCCAAGCCAACTTCCGGTTTGATGATTAGGGTCGTTTTTTGTTTATGATCGTTCATTTGCCTAATTCTGATATGGAAACCGAAAAAGTACTAAATAGCCGGATATTAAAAATGACTATTCTGATACAAGAATATTACCCTGAGTTGTATCGAAATTTAAATGAAATGTTTGCTACACTGCCCAACGCAGAGATACCAGTCATCACGAATGCTGTATTGCATAGTTGGCTTGAGACTTTGACGCTCTTGGTAAAACAATATGATGCTGCCCGCAGGCCTTGATG
>CAYVPM010000048.1:6362-9396 GCA_964453475.1 uncultured Saprospiraceae bacterium
TTGAGACTTTGACGCTCTTGGTAAAACAATATGATGCTGCCCGCAGGCCTTGATGCGCCGGAAAGCAGGTTTACTTTTTAATTTAAATAAAGACAAATGATTGAAGTTGTGAAGCATGGGGTCATATTGAGCAAAACCGATTTGGGTTTCGAAAACGCTGGCGTATTGAACCCCGCTGCAATCCGGGAAGGCAATGTTGTGCACCTTTTTTACCGTGCGGTCAAAAAGGGCAATTATTCAACAATCGGCTATTGCCGTTTGGTCGGGCCGCTAAAGGTTGAAATACGATTTGACACACCAGTACTGTATCCCCAATTTGACTATGAATCTCAGGGAATAGAAGACCCTAGAATTTCCAAAATTGATGGAACATATTACCTGAGTTACACCGTATATGATGGGTTAAATGCACTTGGGGCCTACGCTACTACGAAAAAATTGCCCTTTTTTGAGAAAAAAAGCATCCTTACCCCCTTGATAGATTACAATCATTTTAGCCGTTTGGCAGAAAGCAAAGGCCTGCTAAACGAAAAGTACCTGCGCTACAATAGATACCACGCGCCTGTGAGCGATTCCAATAATGCTCCCCTGCTCTGGGATAAAAATATTGTCTTTTTCCCAAGGCGAATTCATGGGAAAATCTATTTTTTTCACCGCATAAAGCCCGATATCCAGATAGTCGGTATCGCTAATTTGGAAGACCTGACTTCGGCATTTTGGGAAGATTATTGCCTTCACCTGCATGAGCATATTGCCCTGGAGCCCAAGCACCGCCATGAAATCAGTTATATCGGCGCCGGTTGCCCACCCATCGAGACAGAACAGGGCTGGCTGATAATTTATCACGGCGTACATGATACGGCAGAGGGCTATAATTATGTAGCCTGCGCAGCGCTGATGGCGCTGAATAACCCTGCGGTTGAAATTGCCCGTCTCCCAAAACCGCTTTTTTCACCAGAGCATGACTATGAGGTCAGGGGAGAAGTCAATAATGTGTGCTTCCCGACAGGCGCTGTATTGTTTGATGATGAGCTTTATATTTATTATGGTGCTGCTGACGAGCGAATTGCCTGCGCTTCGGTGAACCTCTCTGCACTTCTTGCAGAATTGCTGGCACATGCGAAAGAGGAATAAAGTATTGATAATCAACGCCAAAAGGTTGTTAAATTTACTAGTTGACAGTCATTTATACCCAACGGAAAGTGGTTTGCGAAAATATATGGAGGCAAATCCTTCATAATCAATTTAATCCATCCTGAAAATCTTGCAAATCACTAGAATCCTGGTATAAAATCAAATATTTCCTGGCTGTAAAATCGCAGGATTCAAAGTAAGCATTATGACAAATACAGTTCTTCCAAGCAGCCTGTCAAAAAACGGTATGGGAAAAAAAACAAATATTGCACTTCTTCCCGAAGTCCTGATCATCAGTTCTTATCCGCCTAGAGAATGTGGCATTGCTACCTTTTCACTGGACTTGCGCAATGCATTGCACAATAAGTTTGCACAATCCTTTTCAACAAGTATATGCGCCTTGGAGGCCGCCCAGGAAAACCATCAATATCCTCCAGAGGTTCGGTACGTGATGGACACATCAAAACCTCAGGCATATTCAGCCCTGGCAGATGCCATTAATAAGGACAAACGAATTAGCCTGGTTTTGATCCAACACGAATTTGGCTTTTTTGAAAAAATTCCCGAAGATGACTTTTTGCTTTTTTTATATCAAATAAAAAAACCACTTGCCCTTACCTTCCATACGGTGTTGCCTAATCCGGATGATGCCCTTCGAGTAAAGGTTACAAAACTCGTTTTGGCGTGCGGGTTAGTGGTGGTAATGACCGAAAATGCCAGACAAATACTTGAAAAAGGATATGGTGTATTGTCCAAAAGTATATCCCTCATAGCGCACGGTATTCACCTGGTACCGCATTTGAGCAAAACTGCATTGAAACTAAAATATGAATTGAGTGGGCGTACAGTGCTCTCAACTTTCGGGCTAATAAGCTCCGGGAAGAGTATAGAAACTACTTTAGACGCTTTGCCAGGCATCGTTGCCGAAAACCCCACCGTGCTTTTTCTTGTGATTGGCAAAACGCATCCTTCGGTCGTTAAGGTAGAAGGCGAACAGTATCGGTGCATGTTGCAAGCAAAAGTGGCTGCTTTATCACTTGAAAACCATGTAAAATTTATCAATGCTTATTTGCCGCTACATGAATTGCTGGAATACTTACAATTGACGGATATCTATCTGTTCACCTCCAAAGACCCTAACCAAGCGGTGAGCGGTACCTTTTCATACGCAGTCAGTTGTGCTTGCGCCATTATTTCCACCCCTATCCCACATGCCCGGGAACTATTGCGTGACGATGCCGGGATTCTTATTGATTTTCAGGATTCACAGCAACTGGAAGCAGCTGTAAATCATTTGCTCCATAACCGCCCACTGCGCAAGCAGATGATCAACAACGGCCTGCAACGTGTCGTTTTTGCAGCCTGGGAAAATTCGGCTATTGCCTACGCCCGACTTTTTGAAAGCCTCTACCCCGGCAACAGCTCACTGAAATATGAGTTGCCCGATATCAATTTGGACCATGTCGAAAAGATGACTACGCCATTTGGCATGCTCCAATTTTCCAAAATAAACCATCCAGACCCATTATCCGGGTATACACTCGATGACAATGCGCGTGCATTAGTCGCCATGTGCATGCACTATGAGCAATATCGCTGCAAGAATGACCTGAGGTATATTGAAATCTACCTTGATTTTATTGAACATTGCATGCAGCCGGACGGCTCATTTTTGAACTATGTTGATATAAACGAATTGTTTACAGACCAAAACCTGGAAGTCAACCTGGACGATTCCAATGGAAGGGCCATTTGGGCGCTGGGGCGGCTCCTTTCCATACGCGGAATATTGCCCGAGGCTTTGGGGCTTCAGGCCGAATCTATCATCAGATACACCCTGGTACACCTGAAAACCATTCACTCCCCCCGGGCTATGGCATTTATCATCAAGGGATTGCAC
>CAYVPM010000049.1:0-9275 GCA_964453475.1 uncultured Saprospiraceae bacterium
TGCGCCAGGATGCATGGTAAGGAGGTAGAGGATTACGGTATCCCTGCCGACAGCTTGAACAGCAACCAGGCAGCCTTGATGGTCATTTTCCAGTATATGATTGGCAATACCGATTGGGAAATATCCATGTTGCGCAATGTGCGCTTGATTCGAACCAACGCATCCACCAAGATTTTGGCAATGCCTTACGATTTCGACTTTTCAGGGCTGGTGAGCGCACCATATTCCAGTCCATCCTCCGATACTGGTCTAAAAACTGTCAGGGACAGATTCCTAATGGCCAACGGCGTGGACCGGGAAGCGCTAAAACGCGCGCTCGAATCCATCAAAAAGGCAAAGCCGGAGATATATGACATTTGTCGACACAAAAGCCTCTCACGTGAAGCCATATCTGACATGCTCCACTTTTTAGACACTTTTTTTGACAGCATCAGCGAGAGTAGCGAGGTGCCACAAATGATGCGAGGGCCAGGGCTGGACAAAGGATAAGCTTAGCTTTCTTTTTTAACACATAGATTTTTTTAACACATAGATTTTTTTTAACACATAGATTTTTTAACACATAGATTTTTTTAACACATAGACACATAGAGACATAGTACACATAGAGACATAGTACACATTGAGACATAGTACACATAGCTGCCTGGCGGATATTTTTTTGAGTTATGGGCGCAGGATTTTGTGCTTTGACAATGCTGTTTTAACATCAATGCAAGGATATTGCCGCAAAAATTAAACGCCTTTGTAATGCAAGAGACAAATTGGTGGCTAGGTCAATAATCGAGAAAAACCATGTGTGCTATGTCTCTATGTGTCTATGTGGTGAATATTAATGCACAAGGGAGCATCGCTTAAAACACAGCGGGGGCTTTGACGATGACTTCGATGAAGGTGCGGTGAACAGCAAACTGGCTTCTGATTTATTCCAGAGAATGTTCTTTAAAAGTATCGCTGTTTGTTTTGTAATTGCAAGTATGAAATAGACTTGCCAATGCTTTTACAATCATTTACATTCTTTTTACATCTATTAATCCCCCCGTTCAACACGGACTCCCTAGCTTTATGGAAAAAGAAACAATGACAAATAAAATTTCGATCCTCACACTCATATCCATGTTGCTGGCCTTTGTTTCCTGCAGCGGCCAAAAGACAACCAATGAACATTCAGATACACCAAGCGAAGTACCAGCGCCCCTTGCTTTAAAACCGGCTGAACCTCACCAATACGGCGGCTGGTACTGTCCTGATAATTTTGGGTTTGTTCCTGTTGATATTCAGCAGCTTGATCAGGTTCCGGTGATTGCCAATCGCCTGCCAACGGAACAGGAACTCAAGGATAACATGTCGCTCATTCATGTTGACACGGAGAAGTATCCCGATGCAAGAGCCTTGCCAATGGAACTTCCACGGGTGGCCCGTATCTATTCTGACCAAAACAAAATGGTGGAACTGGTTATCGTTATCCAGGCCATTGTTGTTCAAAAGGATACGGTTGTTGGTTATCGCTTCCCAAATGGCGGAAATGGCTCGGCAAGGATGCGGGACGTAAGCTTCCTCTCCAAAGATGAAGTAGCGGCCATGGGTCCGCAGCCATTTTTCTATTCAAAGTCTGTCCTGAAGGCTTCGCCAAAGGACATCTGGGGTGCACTGCGCAAAACAGACTACTTTAAACAACTTGGAGAGAAATTCGATGAAAAAGTGTTCTTCGGCTCAGATTGGAATCCTTTATCTGAAGTAGTTTTGAACCTTGACGCCGATGGAGAGAAAGTCAAAGGCTATGTCGGCATGGTATTCGGCAATTTTTACTTGCACATAGATTACCTTCGAGGAGGTTTCCATTATTCAGAAAAGATGCTGCTTATGGAGAACCGCGGGGAAAATACTACCCAGTTTTTCTTTGCAAGTGGGCCATACCCCAAGGGTTTTGAAAAACAGCAGTCAGCTTTGGAGGCTTGGGTTGAGACCGTTAGGAAGAACAGCGAAGCGCATTGAGCAACTTTAAAAAGCACACTTTCTGGAAGTAATGCTCAGCGATTCGCTAAAGCCTTTGTTTTTGCCACTAGCCATTGCCATTCGGCCAATTGCTTTTTTTTGTGCAAGCGGTTCAGCAGCTGTTCAGAACGTTTTTTATCGCCGGGTACAGAAGGAATCAACTGCTGGAGAAAATTGCTAAAGTCATTGTTCAATTGCCTTTGGGTATCTGACAATTGTTTTTGAGAGGTTCTGCTCAAGTACATTTTAAAAGCATCCAATTTAAAAGGGAGCAAATCTGACCTTAATTCGTAATAGGCTTTTAATTCAGTCCTTTTGCCAAAGAGGAAATAATCGGTAAAGGTGGAGGTTGCGGGAACATAGTCCAGACACTCATCAAACCGCCCTGTGGCAAAAAGGTAATTCGCCATGTTGAAGCGGAAGATGTCTTGCGTTTCATTTTCACCGTAAATATGATCCTTATATTGAAGAATAAAGGAATGCGCCTAATCAAACTGTTTCACTTTCAGGGCATTAGAAGTAACGCCAAAATAACGCCCCGGTGAGAGCTTGCCTTCATAATGCAGGTATCCACGTACCAGATTATCTTTGTATAATTCATGAAGGATGAGGTTAAATTCCTCATTCTCCGGATCAGAAGTCAAAAGCAATATATAGAAAAATTTCTCAGGTACGCATAAAACTCCTGGAGCGTTTCTTGGTCAATAGCCTTTTCGTGTTGGTGCAGCAAATCAAATAGCAACTGAATATCGGAGACGTCTGGTACGTCCTTTTTGATAATTTTAAAGATTTCATAGTTGATCTTGAGTTGTGGCAAGGAATCCAGAGATGCAGCAAATGATGCTAATGATATTCCACCCCCAACTATCAAAGCCCCAAATCCGTTCAAAATAAATAATGAATCGAATCCTATATTACCCTATCTTATTGGAAGGATTGCGATAACAGCTGTTTTTTCCCCAGAAAGAGCTGTCAAAATCTGCATAAATCCCGAACCATCCTGGGACACAGATTATGATATGAACGTTATGGTTGCAGAAATAGTTGCTGCACCTGGCGAAGACATCGCAGAAGACCACTCAAGTGGTGATTTGGTAAAAAATCCAGGTAAATTGAAAGCAATAAGCCCATTTTTTGAAACACTTCATGTTTTTTTTAGTGAGGAAACCAAACAAGAAAGAGAGGAGGCCATAATCACCCTTCTGAATACTGAAGGGGAAATAGTAATAAAACAACATGTTTTGTTTCCATTTGACCAGGTTTCTATGCCAACAAATGCAGTTCCAGCTGGCCTTTATGTGCTGCAATTAACAACGACCTTGATCTCTGGGTAGTAAAAATGAGCGGCAGCGGAGAAACCGAGTGGCAAAAATCATTTGGTGGAACCAGCGAGGAAACGGCAATTGCTATCCGCCAAACTTCGGATGGAGGTTATATCATCGCTGGTGAAACACTGTCACAGGATGGAGATGTACTCGGCAATAATGGCAATGTAGACTTTTGGGTGATAAAGCTTAGAAACTCTGGCGAGCTTGAATGGCAACACCCCCTCGGCGGGGCTGCGCTTGATGTAGGTAGTGACATTTACGAAACTGCCGACGGTTATGTCGGGTTCGGATATGCGGGCTCCAACAACGGCGATGTTACAGGGCACAAAGGCCACTTTGACTACTGGGTCGTCAAAGTGAAAAAAACCGGCGAGCTGGTTTGGCAAAAAACCATCGGAGGCACTAATGCCGATTATGGCAGAAGCTTCCTGATCGAAAATGATGGCAGCTACATCCTGGCGGGCACCACAAAATCTAAAGACGGCGACGTACCCTACCACAACGGCATCCAGGTAATGTGGGTCGTGAAAATGAGCCCGAACGGGCAAATTATCTGGCAAAAAAACCTGGGTGGCACAAAGGGGGAAGCCTGCTATTCCATTCAAAAAACAAGCGACAACGCCTATATCCTGGCAGGCTCGGCATGGTCGAACGACGGCGACGTCACAGGCGTGAAAGGCAAGTCGGACGTCTGGATCGTCAAGCTCGCCCCGGAATCCGTTGACGTAGGCGAAGCGACGGGAGCCACTGTTGCAGCCCTGGAAATATTCCCCAACCCGGCCCGCCAATCCGTGACCCTGAATATCCCCAACACTGAAACAGGGATGGACATCCTCATCTCAGACCTCCAGGGCAAGGAAATGCGCCGCCAAAACATCGAAAACGGCGAGCGTGTTGATGTGTCAGACTTTCCTAGCGGGTTGTACCAGGTGCTGGCTATTTCGACGACGGGGGTGCTGTATTCAGGGATGCTGAAGAAAGAATGATGATTCGCTAAAGCTTTTACTTTTGTGCACAAGCACTGATCGTTGTTTCATCGCTCATCAAATATGGGCTTATGTTGTGCCACTGCCACAACCCGTCATCCCCCAAAATACCGCCCGGCCCGCTCCACCAACTCCTTTGCCAGACCTTCATTATCCGGGTACTTGCCTCTTAAATAATCAGCAAAAACCTGATCCAGGCTGTCAAACTGGCTGGCCTCAATATCGTGCACAAAAGCGCGATCGCTGTATGTTTTGCGTTTTGGGATCAATTGAAAACTGTCGGTGAACAACTGCCGCAGGCGCATGTTGGAGAGCTCCAGGGCCTGCTCCGGTCGGATGTCCAAAAAATTCAGGGATACAATCGCGTCGGCGACCTGGTTTTGCCCGATGAAATAGGCGAGTTCCGATTCGATCTCGCCCAGCGAAACCGTATGGCATTCCTTGCGTTCCCATTTCAACCACCGACGCGTAGCAATGGATTCGAAGGCGACTTCACAGGTATTGTCGGCATGGATATTGAGCAGCAAAAACCCTTTCTCCGCCCCGATTTCTGTATCGCTGAAACGCTCCGTGCTGCCGGAATACCAGGCGCAGGGGTGCAGGTTTATCGCCTGGCAATCGTGCCAATGCCCCAAGGCAATGTACTGGAAGCCCGCCAGTTTGGCTTCAAACTCAGCCGGAAACACCTGCTCGCCATATTCTTCCATCAGGTAGCGCCGGCCCAGCGAGGTGTGCAGCATGAGGATGTTGAACTTGCCGGGCAGTGGCGTCATGCGCTCCAATTCGCTGAGCAGCAAGCGATTGTCGTTGATATGCGGCACGCCATGTACGGCAACGCCATCGAACACTTCCGATTCCCCAGTTTCCCCAAACATCGGAAAAACCCCGTCGATGGAGCGCAGCGCGCGCAAAATCGGGCTGTTGTAAATGGTCTTGGGCGTTTCGTGGTTGCCCGCAATAATCACAATGGGAATTTTGGCCATGCTGATACGCCGCAACTGCTCCAGGGCAAAGGTGAGGGCGCGGTTGCTGGGACTCGGGCGGTGAAACAAATCGCCCGCATGCACAACAATGTCGGGTTTTATCGCCAATATTCTGTCTACCACCCTTTCGAAGGCATCGTACACGTCTTGTTCCCGTGCATTAACGCCGGCTTCAGTGACCCGGTCGAAGGCCTGGAATCCGAGGTGGGTATCAGAAAAGTGGAGTATTTTCATGGAAAAAACGCATCAAACTTTAGTCAACGCAAGGTGGTTATGAATGACGAAATGCTACAATCATTTTAAAATCAAGCATTTGTTTCACTCAAATCATTCAAAATCACTTTAATCTCAGTTTATAGTCGACAACACCATCTCCGACAGATCATACACGGGCACTTGTTCGCGCTCCTTGGCTTTTAACCCATCCTGCAACATCGTGATGCAAAACGGACAGTTTGCAGCCACTGCCGCAGATCCGGTGCCAAGCACTTCTTCCACACGCTCGATGTTGATTCGCTTGTCGCCTGGCTCGTCTTCTTTCCACATCTGGGCGCCGCCCGCGCCGCAGCAGAGGCCGTTCTTTTTGGAGCGCTTCATTTCTACCAGATCAACATCGAGGGCTTCGAGCAGGGCACGGGGCGCTTCATACACGTCGTTGGCGCGGCCCAGGTAGCAGGAATCGTGGTACGTGATGCGCTTGCCTTTGAATTCACCGCCTTCCTTAATTTTGATTTTGCCCTCGACAATCAACTCGTTGATCAACTGTGTATGGTGCACTACCTCGTAGTTGCCGCCCAGTTCGGGGTATTCGTTTTTAAGAATGTTGAAGCAGTGCGGGCATGCGGCCACGATTTTTTGCACCCCGTACATGTTGAGCGTTTCGATGTTCATCGCGGCGGTCATCTGGAACAGGAACTCATTGCCGGCGCGGCGGGCGGGGTCGCCCGTGCAGCGCTCGTCGTTGCCCAGGATGGCAAATTCAATGCCCGCATGGTTGAGTATCTCACAGACAGCACGCGTCACTTTTTGCGCCCGTGCATCAAAACTGCCGGCACAGCCCACCCAGAAGAGGATTTCAGGGCTGCGGCCTTCGGCCTGGTATTCAGCTAATGTTTTGGCAAGCATATTTTTTGAATGTAATAATTGGGTAATTGGATAATTATTCAGCCGCTCAAAAAGAGGGCGAAGTTGGGTTTTTAGGGAGTTGCATCATTTTTTGTTCATAAAATCAAGCAGGCTCCGCATCGCTTTTTGGCGCACGCTTTCGCGGATAAACCCCGACCAGCCGAATAGCAGGCCTGGAAACCCGAGTGCCTGGCGCGCCCAATTGTAAAAACTGAAATGGTCGCGGTGCAGCGCAATCTTTCCATTTTCAAAAACAAAATCGGCGTGGATATGATTCACTACTTTCTTTTTGGTGGCGGAGAAGGTATAAGTCGCCTTCCAGTCGGCGCTGCCTTGTTTGCCATCCGCATGCACATTGGAGAATTCCAGAACCAAATCCTTGCCGCGGGCGACGAGCATTTCCCACATCGCCCTTACTTGTGCTGCATCCAGGTTTTGAAACACAGGGTCGCTGAAACGGGCATCATCGGCATAGCAAGCCTGCATGCCCGCATGATCCTTGTTTTGAAAACAGGTGTAAAATTTGTGGATAAGCTGTTCGTTCCCGTTCATATGCCAGAATTTGTGCCGCGCAAATCTACAGCAAAACCCGTAGACAAACTCCTTAACTTCGCCGCCAATATTTATAGTCAACGCAAAGTGGTCGTGAATGTAAGCATGTTACAATCAATGTAAAATCAGGCTTTTGTTTTTTACCCGCCGAAGCCCTTTTTCAGGGCGTAGGAGGTCACTCAAATCATTCAAAATCACTTTAATCATAGTATACCTGAAAATTGCTTTTTGTGAAGATTCATACCCTCGACCTCAAATTCCTGGAGCTGGAACACGCCATCGCTGTTTTTGTCATAGAAACGGCTGCCGGCCCCGTGATGGTAGAATGTGGCCCCGCCTCCACCCTACCCCATTTAAGCTCAATATTGCAGAAAAACGGCTGGAAAATCGGCGATTTTAAGCATATTTTCCTGTCGCATATCCATTTTGACCATGCAGGCGCCGCCTGGGCTTTTGCCGAAACCGGGGCCACCATTTATGTGCACCCGGTAGGCCTGCCCCACCTTGCGGCGCCCGACAAGCTGTACAATTCTGCCCGCATGATCTACGGCGGCGATATGGACCGGCTGTGGGGGCCCATGAACCCTATCCCTGAAAAGCAGCTGTACGCGCCGGAACACGGAGAAGTAATCGAAGTGGGCGGGGTGCAGTTCCGGGCCTGGTACACGCCGGGCCATGCTACCCACCATATCGCCTGGGAAGTCCGGCCCCTTGCCCTCTCGGAATACGAAGGCGCTGTCTTTACAGGGGATGTTGCCGGGGTAAAGATCGGGAACGGGCCGGTGATGCCGCCTTGCCCGCCGCCCGACATCAACGTGGAGGATTGGCAGGAATCTATCCGCTTGTTGAAGGGATTGCCCACCGAGCGCCTGTTTCTGACGCATTTTGGGGAGGTTTCGGACAAAGCACTGCATTTGGATGCTTTGGAAAACAGACTGCTTTCCTGGGCAAACTGGATGAAGCCCTATTTTGAGCAGCAAACCCCGACTGAGATCATTGTTCCACTTTTTCAAGCATTTGTACAAGACCAATTAATTGCAGAAGGTGTATCCGAGGCAGACCTGCCCCGCTATGAAGCCGCCAACCCGGCCTTCATGTCCGTTGCCGGCTTGCTGCGATACTGGAAAAAACGCCCGTCCACCGTCTACCGTCCACCGTCCACCGAAGAGATATTCCAACAATTAAAAAACCAGCACATTGTCATCATTGGCGATGTAATGATCGACCGCTATCTCACGGGGTCGGTGAGCCGCATATCGCCGGAGGCGCCGGTGCCGGTAGTATTGCACGCTGCCACGGAAGACCGCCTGGGCGGCGCGGCCAATGTTGCGCTGAACGTGCAGGCCCTGGGCGGCATCCCGCTCCTGTGCAGCGTGGTTGGGCATGATGCCGATGGCCAAAAGTTGCTTGAAGCCATACTTCCCGGGAGCGGCATTTCCCCAGAGGGCATCCTGCAATCCGGCGCACGCTGCACCACCCTGAAAATGCGCGTACTGGGCAACCAGCAGCAGATGCTGCGCATCGACAGCGAAGATACCCACGACCTGAGTGCCTCGGAAAGCGCGCTGTTGCTGCAAAAGATAGAAATGCTGCTCAATGACTACCCCGTGCGCGCCATCATATTGCAAGACTACAACAAGGGCGTACTGACTAGCGATGTGATCGCCGCCGTAATTTCGATGGCAAAAAAGCGGAATATTTTCACGGCCGTAGATCCCAAAAAAGTCAATTTTTTCGCATATAAAGGAGTCGATCTGTTCAAGCCAAACCTGAAAGAAGTGCGGGAAAGCGCGCCTTTCGAGGTTTTGACAAATTTGGCATCATTGGAAAATGCTGCCAAATTTTTACAAGAAAAACTACAGAACAAGTACACGATGCTGACTTTATCCGAAAAAGGACTATATTTGAAGGGCGAATCGGCAGGCAGCCTTTACCCCACAAGGCCCCGGAACATCGCCGACGTGAGCGGAGCGGGCGACACGGTCATCAGTATTGCGACGATGGGACTGGCAGCCGGACTGGATTTGCAGACAGTTGCCCTGCTCTCCAACCTCGCGGGCGGACAGGTGTGCGAATATCCGGGCGTAGTACCGGTAAACCTGCAGCAGTTGGAGAAAGAGCTGAAAGAAACGACCAGAGCATCGACACAAACCAAATCTACTTGATATGCGCACATTGTACACATTATTGTTCCTTTCTACCGCTATTGCCCAACAGCTTTTGGCGCAGAACGGCGGCTCGCAGCCCGATACCCTGCTCATCGAACCTGTAATCGGCACCCCCACCGACATGATGTTGAGCGCACC
>CAYVPM010000050.1:0-9254 GCA_964453475.1 uncultured Saprospiraceae bacterium
AATTCGTCTTCCGACAGCCTTTTGTAAAAAACAACTTCCACCCCGAGGTCGTCGGGCGCCAGGTCTTGCAGGTGCAAGCGGGCGCTGGCCTCAAACGTCGAGCCGAGCGGCAAGGAGCGATTAAAGGTGTCGGGCGCCTGTAAATCTATGAGCTCAATGGCTTTCCAGGCGTTTTTCACCCGTGCTTTCCAAGCGGTTAATTCGCGTGCTTCTTTAAAATTGTCGCGGAGGATATGTTGGCTGCGCTCCCAAAGTTTTCCATAAAACCGGGACTGATAATCGTCCAACATGCGCCCCATGACGAATTCGGGCGCTATTTCTGAAATGGTATTTTTGATGTGCTGCACCCAACTTTCGCTGATACCGTTTTCATCCTGATCGTAATAAGCAGGCACGATTTCGTTTTCGAGCAGGTTGTAGATTGTTTCCGCGTCCAGTTCGTTTTGCAGGGCTGCATCTTCGTAGGTATCGAGCTCGGGCAAAGACCATCCGGCGCCGGGTTTGTAGCCTTCGCACCACCAGCCATCCAGCACGGAGAAGTTCATCACGCCGTTCATCACGGCTTTCATGCCGCTGGTGCCGGATGCCTCTTTGGGTCGCGTTGGGTTGTTGAGCCACACATCTACGCCCTGCGTGAGCAGCTTGGCCATTTCCATGCTGTAATTTTCCAGGAAAATAACCTTGCCCCGGAAAAGCGGGTTTTTCGTGATGTTGTAAATCAGTCGGATAAACTCCTGGCCGCCCTTATCAGCGGGGTGCGCCTTGCCGGCAAACAGGAAAATCACGGGCTTGCCGGGATTGTTTACGATTTCAGCCAAACGGGCTTCGTTGGAAAAAAGCAGGGTGGCGCGTTTGTAGGTCGCGAAGCGGCGTGCAAATCCAAAAACCAGGGCCCCGTCTTTTATGGCGTTCACCGTTTCAAAAGTACTGCGTGGGTTTTCGCCACGCCGCATCAAGTCGTCCGCAAGGCTTTTGCGCACCCAGTCGAGCAGGCGCTTTTTCAGCAAACGCCGAATATCCATGATTTCTCCGGCGGGAACTTTCTGGATTTTTTCCCATAGTTTTTTGTCCGATTGCTGTTGTAAAATATTTTCACCCAATTTCTTCTGGTAAAAATCGAGCCACTCGCCCGCCACCCAGGTAGGGAAATGCACGCTGTTGGTGACGTAGCCGATGTGACTTTCCGAGTGGTGGTAGTCGGGGTTCAAGTCGCGGAACATCTTTTGGCTCACTGCTCCGTGCAGGCGGCTCACACCGTTTACTTCCTGGGAGGTTCTGATGGCGAGATGGCTCACGTTGAAAAGCTCTTCGTGGTTGTCGCTCTGCACCCGTCCGAGGCCCATCAGGTCGTTCCAGGATATGTCGAGTGCGTAGGTGTACTCGAAAATATATTCTTTCAGCAGCGTTTCCGAAAAGGTGTCGTGGCCAGCCGGGACGGGCGTGTGGGTGGTAAAAAGCTGGGTGGTACGCACCGCTTCAACGGCTTCATGGTAGCTCAAGCCCTGTTCTTTCATATAGTTGCGCAGGCGTTCCAAACCCAGGAAGGCAGCATGGCCTTCGTTGAGGTGGAAAAGGTCGGGCTCGATCTTCATGGCTTTAACAGCCCTCAACCCGCCGACGCCGAGCAGCAACTCTTGCTTGAGCCGGTGTTCGTTGTTGCCGCCATAAAGCTGGTGTGTGATGCTGCGGTCTTCCCAGGCATTGTCGTCGATATCGGTATCGAGCAGGTACAGCGGCATCCTCCCAACTGGTAGCACCCACACTTTTGCCCATACGGTGCGGCCGCTGAGGTTGACGTGGATTTTTATCCATTCGCCGCGCTCGTCGCGCACGGGCTGAATGGGAAGTTGGGTGAACTTTGCAGGCTCTGTGGTATGGATTTGTTCGCCACTTATGGAAATACCCTGCTGAAAGTAACCGTAGCGGTACAACAGACCTACAGCAATGAAATTGGCATTGCGATCGCTTATTTCTTTCAAATAGTCGCCGGCAAGTACGCCCAGGCCACCAGAATACAGGCGAACCGATTGGTGAAGGCCGTATTCCATGCAGAAATAAGCAATTTGGGGCTGCTTCTTTTTCGGTGCTTCGTTCAAATAAGCTTGAAATCGGCTGTACACCTGTTTCATTTTGGCCACAAACTGCTTGTCGGCAATCAATGCCTGGGCTTTTTCAGTGCTCAATTCATCAAGCAGGGCCAGCGGGTTGCAATGATGCGCCTCAAACACCTGGGCATCAATGCCCTTGAACAGTTCGATGGCCTCATGGTCCCAGGACCACCAAAGGTTCTGGGCCAGCTCTGCGAGCGGACTAAGGGTTTCAGGAAGTTTGGGTTCAATAAAAATGCGCTTGAGTTTTGCGCTCTTTTGTGTTAGACTGCCCACCATATTGTTGGAAAATTAGACTTTCGATGTAAAAAACTGCTGGTCAAGGGCTTTTTTGCCCAAAAACGTGAAACGGAAGACGCAAAGGTAAGCAGTCTGACAAACTTCGTGTTAAAAAGCCCATATCCCTACTTTAACCTTCTATTAGATTCTATCAAACACACAATCAAATTACCTTTGCGCCACAAAAAAATATTTCATGAAAAACATCATTTTGCTTTTTGTTCTGACAGTGGGTTTTACACACTGCAAAGAAAATCCGAAACAAGACAACGGCCAAACAGCCGGCACCGGAGTTCAATCCAATGAGAAACTTGAAGGAACGGTGCAAATCAAGGGCCTGCTTATGCAAAGTTTCGGGAAAAACGGGTTCCTCGATTACAGACAAAACACCATGTACGAGATCACCGATCAAACCAACATGCTGGATACTGCTTACGCCCGTGCAGTCGCGCCCTGCCATTACATGTCGGAATCGGTTTATGCGGTGCTGACGGGCAAATTCACCCGAACCGGAAGCACAGGTTTCAAAGTGTTTGACATTATGAGAATTGATTCCATGGTGGCCAAAACCCCGGACAATGTGCGGTCGACTGGAGTACCCTTCGAGTTTTGGTGTTTCGGTTCTGACCCCGATTGGGATATTGAGATCAGCCATTATGAAGGTGGGGTTTTTTATCAAAACGCCAGCGAAAACGCTGCCTGGTTCTGCCCTTGGATACCGCCGGCAATCAAAGGGGACACCTGGACCTACGATATACCAGCAGGATCCTCCACCATAGTTACGGGCGCCATGACCATCAAAATTAAAAAGGAAAGTTTCACCGATGCCAAAACGGGCAAGGTGTATGACTATTCCGTAGAACTCAAAGTAAATGGCAAAACACACAAAGGCGGCGCCATAAAAGGCGTTGGCAAGGTGCTGGGGCCGGAAGGAAAGGAGTAGTATTATTCTTTGATGAAGGCAATGGCTGCCCGTTCCTGACCAGTATGCGCCATCAGGAAATATTTCCCGGTTGGCAAGTGCTGCAGTTGCAGCGATGTTTCAAAATCTTTTTCTACGCTGAAAGTCCATTGCTGTCCCAGCGCTTGCATGCTGGCAGAAAACAGTTCGACATGCACGTCGCCAGATTGGGCAGCATGGATTTTCAGGGTGCTTTGGTCTTGCACCAGGTTGGGCTGGAGCGCCACTTGCAGCCCCGCGCGGTCAATCAGACAGGATACCCAGTCGGTCATCTTGAATTTCCCATCCAAATCTATTTGTTTCAACCTGAAATAATGCACGCCCGGTTTCAGGTTTTTGCTCCGGAAGGAATACTTGCCTGTTGCCGCTCCGCTTGCCTTGACGAAACCAATTGGCGCCCAGGATAATGCATCGGGAGCGTATTGCACCTCAAAGCCCGCGTTGCCTACTTCTGCGGAAGTTTCCCAGCGCAGCAGTGCCGTATAATCTTCCGCCTGCACTTCAAACTTCGTCAGTTCCACGGGCAGCGGTATCTGAACCAGGTTGAAATCCTGCAGGGTCAACTGTCCGGTTCCGAGGCTGACGACAATATCCTGAGGAAAGTAACCCTGTTTGCTGGCGCGAGCGGTATAGGTGCCCGGGGTCAGCAAGCCCACTTTGTATTCCCCTACATTGTTGACGTAGTCCAGGACAGTGGTGTTGATGATTTCCACCTGGGCGTTGGTGAGTGGAACGCCGGCGGTATTGCGCACCACGCCTTCCAAGTAGCAGCCCCGCACATAAGTTGGCGAAAAAACCATTAATTCGCCATGGTTTGTCCCAAATTTCCGGATGTTGGAGGCGATGATCGTGCCAGAAGGAAAATAGGGGTACACCCCCCAGCAGCCTTCAAAGCCGGTTCCAGCGTCATTGGGATAGGTATCAAAGTTACCTACCTGTACCATATTGGCCGGGCGATCGACATCCACGATTGTGAAGCCGTCCTTATACCAGGAAGTTACTGCATATTTGTTGTTGGTGATATAGGTATTGTGCGCAATCACGCCGGAGCCAGGGTTGCTCCTGATCCGGTCCAATTCCCTGATATTGTTGGTATTGGAAATATCGTAAGCCGTTAAAAACGACCCACTAACCTCGTCGGTCGTAAAAAGGGTGCTGCCCGAAAGCCAGGTATTATGGGTAAAAGCGCCGGGGGTGGGCTGCGTGGCGACAACCACCGGGCTTGCTTTGTTGGTGAAATTGACGATGGAGAATTGCCCGGCGAAGATATGGCCAGCGTACATAAAATCACCATCGGCATAGCCATCATGGGCGTAGGCAAGCGCCGCGAGCCTGCCTGCATAAGTGGGGTTGTAAGGGTCGGGTTCCAGGTTGATAACCACAGGCCTGCCGCCATTGATGTTGCTCCCGTACACATACAGGAACCCGGCGGTTTCGTCTACGTGCAAGGCATGACCTGTGTTCATGTTGCCAAAACCGGGCACATTGCAAAAGTAGCTGTAGTGGGCGGGGTTGTTGTTGGGCAGGTTGCTCAGGTCAATGATCTGGACGCCGCCGCCGCCTTCCGACACCACATAGGCGAAGTTTTCGTAGGTTTTTATTTCACGCCAATCACTGTTGGGCCCCGCAACGGTGACGATGTTCACAGGTGCAGCAGGGTTGGTAATATCCACGATAGTGGTACCCTGGAACCCGCCGACAAGGGCATATTCTGACCCGTTAGCAGTATATCCCCAAACATTGGAAAGCTTCTGGTTGTTAAAGGTCACCGTTGACAAATGGGTGACGTTCGTTTGTGCAAACGCGGAAACGGCAGCAAAAAGACAGGCAAAAAGGGGAAGGCAGGCAAAGAACTTTTTCATTTTCATGCGTTTGAACAGAAAAAAGTGCTTTCTGGAGTGCGATCGCAAAACTAATTTATTTTTATGATCTAATTGTAGCATTATTTGGCAATTAGCGACAAACCTTTGACCCTGAATCAAGCCCTTCCCATTACACACCTACGTCCATGCAGATCATTTTTGAAGATTATTACCTTCTGGTTATCAATAAACCAGCCGGACTTTCCACTGAAAGCGGAACCCACAAGCACCCCTCCGCAGAAACGGAAGCGCTGATGTATTTCACCAATGCCCTCAATGAAAGCTCCAGCTCCAATCGCCTGAAACCCACCCCATACCTCCGCTCGGTGCACCGGCTCGACCGCGCCTCCAGCGGCGTGCTCGTTTTCGCTAAAACCAAAGCCGCGCTCACCCACTTGATGGGGCAATTTGAAAGGCGGGAAACCGAAAAAACGTACCGTGCAGTGGTGGAAAAGGCTCCAGCTGCCGAAACCGGCACGCTGAAACATTTCCTGAAAAAATCGGAAGACGGCAGAAAAGCCATCATTGCAGACACCCAAATTAAAGGCAGTCAGCCTTGCGAGCTTTCTTATACCCTGTTAAAAATGATCGGCAAACACGCCGAACTGGAAATACGCCCGCTAACCGGCCGCTTTCACCAAATCCGCGCCCAGCTTGCCCATATCGGCTGCCCGGTGGTGGGCGATGTGGCTTATGGCGCACAAGCGTTCAAGGAACACGAGGTAATGCTCCATGCCGAGCGCTTGAAGATTGTGCACCCGAAAACAGAAGAGGTGTTGGTGTTGGAAGTTGGGCCTGCTTGGGAAAAATAGGGTTTCAAGGTTTCAAGGTTTCAGGTTTCAGGTTTCAGGTTTATAAAATCTGTTGTGTTCTGAAATCCTGTTTCAAGGCCACGAGCAACTTGTGTAACTTGAAACCCGAAACCTGAAACCTGAAACCTTTTTTTTACATTTGCCCTAAACAATCAACCACATAATCATGAACGAAAACATCTATTTCCCCGACCCCGGACTGCGCGCGGCAGTGGAAGTGGCCCGCGACCTGCACATGCCCCTGCTGGTGACGGGGGAGCCTGGCACTGGTAAAACGGAACTTGCCAAATGGATTGCGGGCGCTGAAATGTTCAACAGCGGCATCGTGTACCGCTTCGATACCAAAACCACCTCCCAGGCCAAAGACTTGTTCTACCGCTACGATGCCATCCGGCACTTCGGCAGCCGCACGGAGAAACCCAATCCCCTGGATTTTGTCACTTTCGAGGCGATGGGCAAAGCGATTTTACAGGCAAAGGAAGGGGCCCCGCGCAGTGTCGTGCTGGTAGATGAAATCGACAAGGCCCCCCGCGATTTCCCCAACGACGTGCTGTTTCAGTTCGAACAATTTGCTTTCAGGGTAGAAGAAGCTACCCGAAAAGACTTTGACAGCTTTGATTTTTCGACCATTTTCGGCCGTAAAATCATTGACCTGGATGCCAACGATAACATCCGTTTGCCGCGGCAGGCCAAGGATGCAAAAGCCGCCATCGCGCCGCCGTTCCTGCTGCTCACCAGCAATTCCGAAAAAAACCTGCCCGACGCCTTTTTGCGCCGCTGCGTTTTTTACCATATTCCTTTTCCCGGAAAAGACGACTTGAAAAAGATACTCCGGGCCAAGGCCAAAGTCAGCGAGAGCTACCTCAAACACCTGGATGCCGTCGTCGATTTTTTCCGCCACCTCCGGGAAATGGGTCCGATCAAAAAGCCCGCAACCGCCGAACTCATCAAATGGATGGAAAGCCTGGAACACCGGAAAGTAGATTGGGACAAACTCTACCGGGAAACAAAAAAGGACAAGCCCGACCCCGCTGTTTTTCAGGATCTGTGGGACACCATGCCCGTGCTGCTGAAAAACAAGGAAGATTTGGAGAAATTGGGCAAATCCATACCTGCCCAGGCAACCTGAACCCATTCAACAACCGCGTTTTCAACTGACTTGCCATGGCCGATACCATCATGGTCGCATATTCTTTCAACCAGGACAAACCGCTGCAAGTCACAGCGGAGTTGAAAGCTATCACCGAGTTGGTACAAAAAACCCGCTGCAAAATTGACCCGCTCACCAACGTTAACCAGAAACAACTGGAAGACCGGATCACCAAGGTGGGAAAAGACATCCTGATTTTTCACTTTGCCGGGCACGCGGGCGGCGCTTCCATCGAATTGAACGATGAGTTTTCGGAGAAGGTTTCCCTGACCAACATGCAGTTTTTCTCTCAAATAATTGCCCAGGACGCACGCGCCATGCGCCTTGTTTTTTTGAACGGCTGCTCTACGGAAGACCAATCGGCTTACCTGCGCGCGCAAGGGGTGCCCGTTGTCATTTCCACTACATTGCCGCTCGACGACAACTACGCCTTCGCTTTTGCCAAGCTTTTTTACGACAAGTTTTTCAACAGCGAATCCGGTTTGAGCCTGCAAAAGGCCTTCGACAACACCCTGCTTTCTTTCAAAAGCAAAGACAATACCCAGTTTTTTGACGCCAACGGCAACATCAAAAACGACGTGTTGCTGCACCCTGCCAAGCGGGGCAACTTCGCCGTTACCCTCGAAACGCCCTCGGAGATTTACCGCATCGATGGCGACCCGGCGGTTTTGGGGCAAACCTTTGCCGAATGGCAAGTGGAGACAATTGCGCCTGCCGGCCCTGTCACGGATTTAGACAAAACAAAACCCGTCAGCGGCGGCCTTTTTCAAGACGACTGCTACCTGCTTTGCGACCGAGAACCACAGGTGCGGGCACTTCGGAACATCCTGCGCAGCAAGGTGCAGGGCCAAAACCCGGAGCCCAGTTTCATATTTGTCAACGGGCAAAACGCCGACGGCATCCCCGACCTGCTGCAACGTTTTGAAAAATACGTGGTGCCGGAGGTTTCCAGTGGATTCACCCCACGCATCGATGGTTTGAAATTCCCGGACGCCGATTTTTTCGATTTGCCCAATGACGAAAAAAAACCACTGCTGCACCTTCAGGAAATTTACCGGGAACAATTGCTCAATACAACGGGTCAGAAATTCGGCGACGACACGCTGTTCCTCATCTGCCATAAAATTTACAAGCCTTTTTGGAAAAACGGCATCGAAAACCTGTTCCGGTTTTACCTGAAAGATTACAGCGCCACCATGCGCCAGCAAATTGGAGAGCGCATCGTCGTGCTTTTTTTCCTGGTGCACAACGACCGCCCGGAACAAAAAGAAACCCTTGAAAATTTCGGCAAATTGTACGCTGCCTTGAAAAAAGACTTCCCCGAGCGCGTGGAGTATTTCGATAAATTACCCCTGATTGAAGAAGGTGACCTGTTTGAATGGCACGATGAAATGTTCGACAGCGCCCTCGACACCAACGAATTCCCGCTGGAAAGCCCGACAATGTACTTCACCGCCGCGCGGAAATACATGGAAAAAGTGATTGCAGAACGCAAACGCAATGCCTGAGCAACCCAACATATCGCCCACAGAGCGGCAACTGCTGCTGCGCCTCGATGCCCTGCTCGACGAGCTGGTGGCGGCAGGCTTCCCGCGCGACCGCGTCGGCACGCCCATGCGCTTGCGACTGCTGGATTTGCTCAACCAACTGCCGCCGGGGACTTTGCCCGAACAATTAAAATTCAAGGTTTCGGCGCTGGTTTGCCACTCCGAAGCCGAGCAGGCCAAATTTTACGAGATTTTTGATGCTTTCGTTGGCCGCTTTTTGTTGGAATCCCTTGAAGAAACAATTACCCCGGCTGAAAAAAAACCGGAACCCTCGGAACCCAAAATACCGGAGACACCCAAAACTGAAAGCCCAAAACCCGTCCAAAAAGAAGCGCAAAAGGGCCGCCATAGCAGCGACACCGTAAAGGCTGCCCGCTCAGGCCCGATTACCGTGGAACTCCATTTCCGCGACGATGGCTACCGGCCCTGGAACTTGCCGGAACTGGAGACCGCCGTTCGGCCCTTGCGGGAAAAAGAACTGAGCGTCTGCGCGATCAAATCATCCAATTCGACTGGAGCATCTGGCAGAAAATCG
>CAYVPM010000051.1:0-9219 GCA_964453475.1 uncultured Saprospiraceae bacterium
TGCCGCCGTCGAGGCTTTTGTACACGCCCAGGCCATCATAGGTGACGGAGCCGCCGCCGCCGTTTGTTTCTCCGGTGCCACAATAAACCACGTTTTTATTGGAAGGGTCTATGGCTATATCGCCAATGCTCAGGCTGGGCAATGCGTCGGAAATGGGCGCCCAGCTATCAGCGGCATCCGTTGATTTCCAAACACCACCAGAAGCGGTAGCCGCATAAATGGTCTGCAGGTCGCTCTCGTGCATGGCCAGATCAGTAATACGGCCACTCACGTTTGTCGGACCGGCCAGTTCCCAGTTTAAATCCCCGCTGCCCCGTGCTGCAGCTTGATTGGATGCCCATGCGATTGCGTCATAATAGGCATTGGATGGAACGCTCTGGTACGGGAATGAACGTTGTGCCCAAAGGTAATCGTTGGGCATCTGGCTCTTTTGGGTGGCATGGTCCATTTGCCTGCAAATAAAAAGGCCGGCTGCGGCAAGGACAATTATGATAGAGATGATCCCGAATTTTTTCATGGTTGAAGAGCTTCCATTTGCGTTTGTTTCAAATACGCGGATAAAAAAGAGGCTGCAACCTCAGACCGCTGGAAGAATATTCCTGCGCGATATGAAATCGCAGCCTCCGCAAAACTGTTATGGCGGCAGGCGCCCTTCAGCTCATCGTTGCAGCACGATTCGGCGAATGGCGCTTTCTCCGTCAATCGTGACACGCAGCAGATATGTGCCTTGTGCCAGGTTGCCAAGCTCAAGCGGGTGACTCAGTGATTCCACCTTTCCAATATTCTGGCTTAGCAGTGTTTGGCCAAGTATGTTCAACACTTCCAGGCGTACATCTGCCAGTGCTGCCAATGTCAGGTTGATGTTGAGGTTGCCGGAAGTTGGGTTTGGGCTTACACTGAACAACTGAACGGCAGCGGGGTCGGTAGTACCTACGGTGGTAATCTGTACCGTCACAATCCTTTGCAGCGCGCAACCGCTCACATCCGTCACCGTACATGTATAAGTACCGGTGGCAACCCCAGAAATATCTTGCGTGGTGGCGCCATTGCTCCAGGCATAACGATAAAAAGAATCGTCAGA
Source organism: uncultured Saprospiraceae bacterium (assembly GCA_964453475.1). GTDB lineage: Bacteria > Bacteroidota > Bacteroidia > Chitinophagales > Saprospiraceae > M3007. Next base: position 1,082 of record CAYVPM010000051.1, read on the forward strand.
CAAAATGGCGCCCATGCCGCCGCCTGGGGTCAAGTCAGCTGACCCGTTGCCCGCAACCACTGTCGCAGAAATATTGGCCAAGGCGGGGAGGATATAAATTGGCACTGAGTTGCCCACAAAGAAGCACGCGTTGGCGACATCGATGTTTTCAAAAACAAAAGGGTTGGGTTGAAGCGCGGGGTTAATCAAGGCACCTCCACCCAGCACTACTGGAGTCACATAATACAGGTTGTAGGCGATACCACCATTGTTCACATAAGGAGGCGTAAACTGTGTGGTCAGGAACGGCGTCCTGGCAACATAGCCCGTTGCTGTTGATGGCCAGGTATCTGGCGGCAGCGGCGCCGTTGTGAAGGCCCATGCCATGCCATTGACAGCGCCTACATCCGGAAGAATAAAGCTGGCAGTGTCAATTTTGATCAAGCCGGATAACTGCCCGTTAAAACACAGGTAAGGGTGTGGAATGGTGTAGGAGCCAACCGCAGCTGCCGTGCAAGGGACGGTCGGGACACGCGTAATCTCGATGCAGAACTGGCCTGTAGCCACGGTTCCCTGCAAATTATATCCATCGATGAGCATGAAATAATTCTCCCCTTTCACAGTTTGAAAATCGAGCCCGGCGCGCCAATCTGGACTACCTGCCGGGTTCAGATCGTCATTGCAGGCCACCTCTGTCAGATCGTCGCAGTTGTCGCCGGCATAAATCAGCATTTGTGTATCGCCCTCGTCGCCTGGGGAGCCAAAATTGATGTAATTGGTCGCATTGCAAGGCACCGTTTCAATATGATATTCATTGCCATCGCCAATGAAGGTGTACCACATAGACTTGTCAACAAAATCTTCCGCCGGGGTTTCGGTCCAACAGGTCACCTCCGGGTCGGTAGCGGATGTGGTGGCGTTGGTATTGTCGTATAGCCCAGTGGTTTGTGGCAAGCCGGGGGGCGCTCCAAAATAGCTGTAAAGATCAACGGCGACATCGCACACGTCCACATTATACACTACAGGTGGTAGTTTAATGTATTCAACATCGTCGATATAGTAGGTGTTGATGTTGTTGGCGCCATAAAAATCGATCCCGCCCAGGTTTTTGGCATAAGGCATTTTGTACACAAAGTTGCCGTTGATCCAAAGCGTCAGCAAGTTGTTGTCGAGGTCGATTTTGTGTTTCACCTCAAACCATTGGCCATTTGGATAAGTAAAGGTGGTTAATGTCGGGCCATTGCCGATCAGGACGCGGCCTGCACTTGCATTTTCAAAGTACACGTCAAGATTCCAGTCGCCGGTAGCGATGGGCATCACATTTTGAATGTTGTAATAACCGTTCCTGCCCACCGGAATGAACATTTTCCACTTGAGTTCATAAATCCCAGTAGTCTTGTTGCCCAGGTTCAGCATTACGTCTTGTGGACCGCCCATGGCTGCGGTGCTGATAATTTTAAACGATTTGGTGGGCGTGTTGGCTTGTTCGATCGTGACAATGCCATCTTCTGCGCCGCCTTCCGTACCGCTCCAGGTTGTCCACCATGGTGCTTGTGGGCCAAGTTTCAGGGCTGTATTGTAGCTGTCAAAATTGTCGCAGATAAGCGCATCGGGGTTGAGGTTGCAAGGCAGGATACAAGGGCTGCAGGAGCCAAAACAGACCGTGGTAAGTGTCGCATCTTCAGTAGGGGTGATGCTGCGGTTAAACCCGCCATTGCCATCATCGACGCCACAGGCAGCAGGCGCCTGCTCCCAACCGCCGGGCCCGTTTTTAAATTTGTATTGATAAGCTGTGCCCGCATTCAGTGTTTTGGTCAGGCTCCAAATATTGTTGCCAATGTTTGTCATTGACTCATTGCTCCAGCCGTTGAAGGAGCCGGCAAGCTTTGCCCCGGCAGGGTCGATGGTCTGCAGCGCCATATTCACCCGGAAAGTAACCTGAACCTGTGGGGCGACATAATCGTAGAGTTGAATATCATCAAGTTTCCAGCCATATTCATAGTTACCTTCCCAACGGAATTGAATCCATACCATCGCTTGCCCATTCGCCGCAGGCAAAGCCATTTCGGTCAGAATATCAGCTGGAACCAGGCCTTCTTGATTGAAACTGTACGAAGGCTGGTCGTCAAATATGTCATAAGAGGTCCAGGAAGCCCCTCCGTTGGTACTGACGCGCACCTGCGCCGTAGAACCCTGAAAATCGGCAAATTGGCTGTGAAAGCGGATGCCGACGGAAGTATGCGAGGCGCAACTGATGGCGCCGGAAGTCAAGGTAACATCGTGAATGTTCCCATCGCCATTGGCGTCGGAGTTAAAAAAGGCAAAGCCACTATTTGCCGACGGTGCGTTGAACGTAGCGGGGGGAGCGTTAAAACCCATGGCGTTAGCGGCATCGGTGCTCCAGTTCCAAACCTCGGCGCCAGCTCCGGTACTACCAGTTGTCCAGGCATTAAATGCGTTTTGGCTGCCGAACGTCTCACTCCAAAAACCTGCTTGAGCAACAGAGGTTTGAAGGCCCGCAAATAAGCAGAACAGGGCCAGCAGATTTTTAATTGGTACAATTTCAGTCATGAGTAATTGATTTTGGTTAACAGTTTTTATACTATGATTAAAGTGATTTTGAATGATTTGAGTGAAACAAAAACCTGATTTTAAAGTGATTGTAGTATTTAAACATTCACGACCACTTTGCGTTGACTATATTCCTTGATTTTGAATTGCCAAATTTCCAAAAAAGAATCGGCACCACAGGGTTTTTCCCTTGGTAATTTGGCAAATGGCGCAATTTTACAAAAATGGAATGATGCGGAAAACGGCTTTGGCCGCCGCAAACTACAGGTTGAGGTAGTGCATCAGGGAATCGTAACGCTCACGCATAAAGTCGCTCCGTTCCAATTCCCCAAAAGTTTCTTTCACGTCATACTCATGCCGCTCCAAAGAGGCAATTACCCGGGCAAGGTCGGTACTGTCCAATTTTAGGGTCAATTCTACGTATTCTGGGTCGGCGCCGGATGTCACAAAAGCGCTCAAAACCTTTACATTTTCATCTTCAACGATATGCGCAATGGTGCTCAGGGAATAATCGCGGCGCGGCATTTGCAATACCAGCACGGCGCCGTGCTCTGTAAACGAGGCGGTTTGAGCGAAATATCGAAGCAAGTCATTCTGCGAAACAAGCCCCCGGTAATTGCCCTCGGCGTCTACTACTGGAATAACGGTGAGTCGCAAATCGCCCATCAAGCGCATCACGACAAAAACATGTTCGTTTTCTAATACCGCAGCACGGCTCAGCAGCGAAAAATCATAGGCGCTGATGGGGTCGTAGAGCTTGTGGTTGAAAACGTCCTCTTCGGAAAGTATCCCGACCAATTTGTCCTCGTGCACCACCGGAAGGTGCTTCACGTGATAGTCGCTGAGCAGGTGAAAGGCGTCGCGGCCCGTCTGTTGCAGCGAGAGTGCCGGAATATCGTGTGCTATGAGTGTTTTTGCGGTCATATCTGATGACTTAACGCTATTTCAAGGCAGGTTGTTCGCTGCCCTCGGGGGCAAATATGCCCGCAAAATTTGTCTGCTCAAAATTATTATTCCTAAAATAAGTAAATTTGACAATTATCAAGCTCCTGCGCCTCATTTTTGCCCTGAAAACCACCTTTTTATTTGAAATTTTATGGAAAATATTTCCCAGCGCGGGCTGTTCCTGCAACATGTTGCCCAAACCTCGCCTGCGCCAATGGGCCTGGAAATCACCGCCGCAGAAGGGTGTTGGCTCAGCGACCGCGATGGAAAACGTTATCTCGACCTCATTGCAGGCATCGGGCCCAGCGTGCTGGGGCACCGGCACCCAGCCGTGCAAGCTGCCGTACAACAACAAGTAGAAACCTACTGGCATACGCTCGTGTATGGCGAATACGTACTGGCCCCCCAGGTGCAACTCGCGAAATTGCTCGCCGAAAACCTGCCGGGATTGGATTCCGTGTACTTTGTCAATTCGGGTACAGAAGCCACGGAAGGTGCTATGAAGCTGGCCAAACGCGCTACCAACCGCCCCCATTTCGTCGCCTGCAAAAACGCCTATCACGGCAGCACCCAAGGCGCCTCCAGCCTGATGTCGCCCGATTATTTTACGCGAGCTTTTATGCCCTTACTTCCAGGCATCAAACATATTGAATTCAACAATGATGACGACCTGGGCATGATTGACGAGCAAGTAGCAGCGGTGGTCGTGGAAACCATACAAGGCGAGGCAGGTCTCTATCCGCCAAGGGCAGCCTGGCTCCAGGCATTGCGGAAGCGCTGCGACGAAATGGGAACATTGCTCATCCTCGATGAAATACAGGCAGGAATGGGCCGTACAGGCCGCTTGTTTGCCTTCGAACATTACGGCATCGTGCCGGATATCCTGCTGCTTGCCAAAGGTTTTGGCGGCGGTATGCCCCTGGGCGCTTTTGTAGCCAGGCGTGCATTGATGCAACTGCTCACGCACGATCCGGTGCTGGGGCATATCACCACCTTTGGCGGGCACCCTGTATGCGCAGCCGCAGGTTTGGCGACCCTGAAAGTGTTGCTGCAAGGAGATTTGATGCAACAGGTGGCGGCAAAAGAGGCACTTTTCAGAAAACACCTTAGCCACCCCGCCATCAAAGAAATACGCAGCGCCGGCCTATGGCTGGCCGTCGATTTTGGCGATGCAGCCATGGTGCAAAAAGCCATTCAGCACTGCCTGCAACAAGGGGTCATCACCGACTGGTTTTTATTCAATGACCACAGCCTGCGGATCGCTCCGCCGTTGACAATTTCAGAAGCAGAAATATTGTATGCCTGTAATGCGGTGAATACGGTGTAGACGGTTTACCCGCCGTAGCTTTAGCGAAGGAGGGTAGACGGTGGCACAGCATTTGTGGATTTTATTGGCCACGTAGTTTCAGCAATCAAGCAAAGGCTAATATTATTATTGGCAAAGCGTGCTGAAACTCAACCCCAAGGATAAGTACCAACATTGTGCAAACCGTCCACCGTCTACCGTCAACCGTGTAACGGAACTGCCAGCACCGGAATATGCGAGTGGTTTACCGTATCGGCAGTGATGCTGCCGAATAAAACCTGCGAGAGTCCCTGGCGCTGGTGGGTGCCCATCACGATCATATCAGCATTGCACTGGTCGGCGGCGGTAAGGATGGTGTCGCCCTCCGAGAATGAGCCTGCCGTGATGATCACATCGGTCTTTTTCAGGCCCGCAGCTTCTGCAAAGCGATTTTTCCGCGCTTCAGCAGAGCCATCGGTTGGCAATCCGGATGGATTGTTGATGTACAATACTTTCACCAGGAAGCCATACATTTTTTCCCATTGGCTGAGGTAGTGAAAAACACTTCCCTGGTCACTTTTCAGGGTAGAGGGCATCAGAACGACTCTTGGCTCAAACTTTTGGGCATGTTCAGGTATGGCCAATACAGGGCATGGCGCCGTGCGGATTACCTTCTCGGTATTGGAACCAATCAAAAACTCATTTACGCCAGAAGCTCCTTTGGTACCCATCACCACCAGGTCGATATCGTCGTCGGTGGCGACATTATTGACGGTTGAAAATAAAAACCCGTCTTCCACCCGGATGGTCACATCAAGCTTTGAAAACCGCGGGTTGTTAAAAAGCTCCAGTTTGAGTTTCTCCAACTCTATTGCAGCTTTTTCGTCGTATTCCCGGTCTTCCGCAACATAGTCGGCGGCGACAGCAAATTCGGAAAGCGGGGTAGCGTAAATGGACGCCAGGTTGACATGGAGCATTTCAAGGGAGGCGCCGCTGGTACAAGCAATTTCTGCCGCAACCCGGAGTGCATTTTTGGCGTTTTCGGAGAAATCAATGGGAACGAGAATCTTATTCATAATTAAACGTTTTTTCCAATTCTGCTGCAAAAGTGATGCAGTTGGAAAAACGAATCCAATGATGTAGGTCAGGCATGGCAATGATGCTTTTAATCTACGGTGGACGGTGGACGGTTTACCCGCCGTAGCTTTAGCGAAGGAGGGTGGACGGTGGCACCCCATTTGGCAATTTTATTGGCCACGTAGTTTCAGCACTCAAGCAAAGGCTAGTGCCGCATCCGGCGAATGACCTATGAATTGAGGTGGCAGATTTTTTGTTCAGCAAGGCGTGAGGAGGGCGCAATGCGGGACATTGTAACCGACGAACAACGCAGAAGAACAGAAAATATGGCGGTCAATTCATAGGTCATTCGCCGGATGCGGCACTAGTATTATTTATTGGCAAAGCGTGCTGAAACCCAACCCCAAGAATAAGCACCAACATTGTGCAAACCGTCCACCGTCAACCGTCCACCGTCCACCGTCTACCGTCTACCGTTCACCGATACTTCTCCTGAAAACGCCGCGCCAATTGTTTGTGCTTGTTGTCCAGGCTGATTGCCCGGCCCTGAATAAAGGCAGCTGTAACGATACAGCCGCGCATGTCGAGGGCGTCGCCTTCGCTGATGAACAGGGTGGCATCCTTGCCTTCTTCCAGGGAGCCGCAAGTTTTGTCGATGCCCAATATCTTCGCTGCGTTCAGGCTGATGGCACTGATGGCTGCTTCTTTGGGCAAGCCGTAGCCACATGCCTGGCCGGCCTGGAAAGGAAGGTTGCGCTGCCGCCAGCTTCCAATACCCGTAATGGCAAAGAGCACCCCTTTTTCGTGCAATTGAGCTGCCGTTTTGTAGGCGCGGTCTACATCGTCGTCTTCGCGGGAAGGCAATGCCTGGGTTTGGCCGAGTATGACGGGCACATTGTGGCTTTTCAGAAAATCGGCCACCATCCAGCTGTCCTGGCCACCGCTTATGACCACCTGAATACCGAAACTTTCAGCGAAAAGCACGGCTTCCTGGATTGTTTTGGCGCTTGCTGTGCGGATGTACAGGTTTTGCTTTTTATCAAAAAGGCCGCGCATGGATTCGAATTGCAGGTTTTTGACCTCATGGTTGTTTTGCCTGGAATATGCCTGAGCCTCTTCGAAATAATTGCGCAATGCCAACACATCCTTGTCGTATTGTTCATTTTTCTTCGGCTCAGCGGCGCCAAACCGGCTGCTACTGCGCTGTGAGGGCCAATTCATCCATATCCCGTCGTCGGCGCGATATGCGGCGTCTTCGTAGTTCCAGGCATCGAGTTGCACAACCGAGGAACTCCCCGTGACGATGCCGCCTTCCGGGACAGCCTGAGCGAGCAGGATGCCGTTGGAACGGACGGTTGGGATGATGTCGGAGTCAGTGTTGTAGGCTATCAGGCTGCGCAGGTTGGGGGTGAACGCGCCGAAATCGGAAAAGTCGCGGGTAGGTTTTACAGCATCGATTTCCACCAGGCCGATGCGGGTATCGGCGGCGATAAAACCAGGGTACACGTGCTTGCCGGCGGCGTCGTAAATCTTGCCGTATTTGCTGCGGTCGAAGCGGATAAGGGTGGCATCGGCCACCAGGTTGAGCTTGCCGTTTTCAAAGGCGATGGCGCTATTGGCAATAGTTTCGCCGTTGCCGAGGTGGGCGGTAGCACCCAGGATCAGGATGGCTGATTTTTGTGCAGCGGCTGGAACAGGTCGTTGGGCCAAGGCTTGGACACAAGGCAACAGGGCTAAAAAAAGGAGGATGCGAGACGACATACTTTGCGTTGTGGTTAATTATTGAATGGTGCTGATTTGGTTTCGGGTTTCGGGTTTCGGGTTTCGGGTTTCAGGTTTCAGGTTTCAGGTTCACAATATCTGTGGGTGCTTTGAAAAAGGGTTTCAGCGACAAAACGAATCGCTGAAACCCGAAACCCACTTTTTTAAACTTCAAAGCGCAAATGCTTCACTGTCAGCCCGCTGTTCATCAGTTGTTTGAGCGAATCGATGCCGATATTCAGGTGGTTTTGGGCAAACAAGGAAGTCACCACTTTGTCGCTGGCTTCGGTTTTCACCCCTTGGGGGGTCTTGGGCATTTCGCTCACGAGCTGTTGCGCGCGTGGGGGATTGTGTTTTTTAAAAGCTGCAAAAAAATTGGGGGGGTTTTCATTATCGTGGGCTATATTTGGGCGGGGGCCAAGCCGACCTTTTTCGATGATCGTCGTCTCGGGCACCACCACCATGCGGTTTTCCTAACCTAAAATCCCCTGCCCTTTTTGGGTGGGGTTTTTGGGGTGCG
>CAYVPM010000052.1:0-9211 GCA_964453475.1 uncultured Saprospiraceae bacterium
GCTCAAACTAAGCCTCCTCATGCAGGTTTTAAGAAGGAGCTAGGTGTGGATCTTTCCATGCCCTTGCACGGTTATTGGGGTACTGCCATCGTGTACAAGCATTGGATCGGGAGCCCCAAAACGGGAAAATGGCAAAAGCGTCAGGCGCTGCGGGGGATGGTCGGGCTTTACCAAAAAGATTTTGACGGGACAAACCAGTGGTTCCAGGCTGATTCTGTCAGAACACATACGTATAATGGCCAAAACCAGGGCTTGTTGCTCCATGCAGGCTGGGAGATTCAAGTTACTAAAAAGCGGTTCCGGGTTTACGGTGGAGGTGATTTGGGCTTGCGGTATATCAAATCAACGACCAACTCCCTGCATGAGCTCAGTAGGAATGGGTCGGTTCTTGACACTTATACCACAACCTCAGAATCAAAAAGTAGCATACCACAAGTCTCGGTGTTTGGCGGCGCAAATTATTTCCTAACCAAGCATTTAAGCCTTGGAGTTGAGTTGAGTTTACCTGTGGCGCTGGAGTTGGAATCAAGCGTAACCCTTACAAACGGCCTCCCGCAGCACTACTCGAATACCACCCTTGCGGTTGGCGGCGATTATTTTCCAAGGCTGTTGTATTTAAGCTGGCATTTTGATTCTGGACAAGTGAGTGCTGCAACACCGCAATAAACGTCAAACGTCAACAGTCCCTACCAGCCACTGTTTAAAAACCGACGATCGCTCCGTGCTAACAATGGTTTCTCCCTCGGAGGGAGGGTTCAGCAGCACCTTCACCCTGCTTTTGGAATAGGTCTGCATTTCTTTGATGGCATTGATATTGATCACGAACTGGCGGTTGATGCGGAAAAAAACTTCAGGGTCGAGGATGCCTTCCAGTTTGTCGAGCGGAAAATCGACGGGGTAACGCTTGCCATTCGTGATGCTGACCAAAAAGGTAATTTTGTCTTTGCTGTAAAAATACGCTGCATCGTGCATGTCCACCAGCTTGAAGCTGTTGCTGAAGCGAATCAGCATCCGGCGCAGGTAGGTGGGGGCGCCTTGTTTCATCAGGGTTTCCGACAACTTCTTATAATCCAATGCTGGCGGGCCTGGATACAGGCGTTTGAATTTTTCAATAGCCGCTTGCAACTCATTGACTTTTATTGGCTTAAGCAGGTAATCAACGGTATTTTCCTTAAAAGCCTGCAAAGCATATTCATCATAAGCGGTGGTAAAAATGATGGGCGAAACTACCTTGACGTGTTGAAAAATCTCAAAACTTGATCCGTCAGCCAGGTGAATGTCCAGCAAAATAAGCGCGGGCTGCGGGTTGTTTTTCAACCACAACACGGCCGATTCCACACTGTCGAGCCGATCGAGAACGCGGGCTTCGGGCGCTATTTCCAGCACCAGCTTTTCAAGCCTTCTGGCGGCAGCATTTTCGTCTTCAATTATGAGTATTGTCATTTTTTTAACGTTGAATGTTGTGCACGGGTACCTGCACGGAATATACTATGATTCGCATTTTTGTGCGTGACAATGATTGATTCTAACCGTCCACCGTCCACCGTCCACCGTCTACCGTAAAACCGGCAACTTGACTGTAAAAAAAGCCTCATTGTCCTCTACACTAATTTGTCCCTCTCCTATAAGTTTATAGCGGTTGACGAGGCTGTGCAGCCCGAATTGGGTGCTGGCTTCAGGTTTTATTTTTCGTTGAATGTTGTTGCGTACCACGATGTGGTTGTTTTCCATGAAAATTTCGATGGTCAAGGGTTTCGAGACGGAAATGATGTTGTGCTTTACTGCGTTTTCCACCAGCAATTGCAAGGAAAGCGGCATCACCAGACCCTCGGCGCCATTTAGGCGGTCGACAAGGTGAAAACCGGCTTCAAAACGCTTTTTCAACAGGAAATGAAAACTATGCACCAGCTCCATTTCTTCCGAAATTTTGATGAAATCGCGTTCCCGGTACACTATGATGCTCCGGTAAAAATCGGACAGGTGCTCCACGTATTCCACCGCAATCCTGGGGTTTTCTTCTATAATGGTGATGAGGGTGTTGAAGCTGTTAAACAAAAAATGCGGGTTGATCTGGCTTTTCAAAGTTTCAAATTGAGACTCAACCCTTTCGCGCTTCAAGCGGTCTTCCCGCTTCAGACGTGCCTCACGCGCGCGTACATAAGCACCCAATACGCCGATGCTGAAGGCTCCAATGAGCGCGATAAACCACCAACGCTGCCAGAACGGTGTTTCAATTTTAAAAGACCAGCTGGCTTCCGGCACATTGGCAAAATTGCCGTGTTCGCTGGTCTGTACCCTGAACGTATAGTTTCCAGTAGGCAGCCTGGGATAAGAGGCAGTATGGTCCTTTGATATTTTCCAATCAGGGTCAAAGCCATCCAGGCGGTAGCGGTAGCGCACCGATTCCGGGTCGGTGTACCAGAGGCCAATGAAGTTGAACAAAAAATTGTTCTGGTCGTATTCAAAAACATTTTTTTGTTGAAAATCAAGGGCTTGCAAAAAAACGGATACCCCGGTGATACCTGGTTGCGGGTCGTCTATCATGGGCTCCCGGTATGCCGAGGAACGTACAATCCCGTTTTGTCCGCCTAGCCAAACATGCCCTTGCCCGTCAGTCCACAAAGCGTTCAGGTTAACAGCTATCTTGGGCGCTCCGGCTTGAGCGCCGCAAAAATTAATATGGTCAAACCGGGCAGGGTTCAACATGTCAAAACCATCCTCATAACCGATGATGACCTGGTTGTTGCCGTCGACAGCCAGGCCTGTAATGGCCATGCTGTGCAAATGGTTGGCGGTGGTATAGCGTTTGAATACCTTGCCGTCGAACTTGAACAAGCCGCTCCCGGCTGTGCTGAACCAAATATTCCCCAGGCGATCTTCGGCAATGCTGTAAATAGTGCGCAGGTTGATGCCATCCACATCGGTATACGCGCTGAATTTGCCGTTTTCATACAATACCAGACCTTCCCCATCCGTCCCAAACCAAACCCTGCCACGGGTATCCGTCAGCACCTTATACACATAGTTGGCGGCCAGTTGGTCTTGCAAAACACCCTTTTCAGGTTTAAGGGTTTTTGCATCCAGTGTACTTACTCCATCAAGGGTGGCCAGCCAAACCTTCTCTTTGTTGCCTGAAATTGACAAGACACTGCTGTTCGCCTTGGTTTCACGTTCGGGCAAATGCCGCCATGAACGTCCTCCTTGCTGTATTAAAAACACCCCGTTGCCCAGCGTTCCAGCCCAAATAGTGCCATCCAGCGGAGATTCCCACAGGCAGATGATATTCTCCTCACCTGGCAGCAACTTCACATACCCCCCTGGCTTTCGAAGGTACAAGCCCTTGGACGTGCCTACCCAAAATTGATTGTTCGCGCTGGTACAGATTGCCTGGATGTTGGAGAAAGGTGTTTCATGGTGCGTAAAGCGCGGGTTGGAGGAATACAATATTCCTTGGTTGACAATGACCCAAAGCAATCCCTCCCGATCTTTACACATTGCACGCACATTCACCTCTTTCAGCGCATGCCCCTTTGGCATACCCCCAATGGCGTCGGTATGGATATCAAGGAGAATGATGCCGTGCTTTTTAGTGCCAATCCATAGCTCGGAAGTACCAAAGCTTTTCAAGCTGCTGACAGCTCCATAAGCCCAGGAAGGGCTTACGTAGTTGATGCTGTTTGTGGCAAAATGGTAGCGAAACACCCCCTTTTCGTCGGTCCCCCCCCAAATATTGCCTTCATTGTCGGTGCTGAGGGAGGTGATGATCTCATCTGGCAAGCCATCGGATTTTGTAAGGTTCATCACTTTCTTTTCCCCTTGTTCCGGCATGGCACAAATACTGATTCCGGCATCTGTGGCTACCCAAATCCTGCCGTTTGGGTCTAGGGTCATGGCATAAATATCATCGCTCGCCAGGCCATCATCCGATTTGTTGAATTGAAACAGCCGATGGTTTTTCCAAACGTACAATCCTTCTCCATAGGTACTTATCCACATTGCACCCGATTTGTCTTCCAAAATCCCCTTGATTGGGGCTGTAGGCAATCCCTCTTCAGGCTCCCAGATGGTCAATGTGGGCGCCCGCCGCAAGTCTTCCTCCACATCTCCTGTGGAGACGGGAATGATGCTGTTCGCATTAGGCAAATAGGCGATTATCCCGTTGTCAAAGCCAACCCAAAGGCAGCCATTAGATTCGAACAAGGTATTTACCGGCCCCCTCTCCATTTTCTCCGGAAATTTCATGGGCATAAATTCCTGGCCGTCATAGCGGTACACGGCGTTTTCAGCGCCCAACCAAAGCCAGCCGTGGCTGTCCTGGTATACTGTTGTGAAGTGCAATCCGCCCAAATCCTGTGTTGCATTCAGCCGCACAACAGGGGATTGCGCTTGCATCAGGCCAAACGCAAATAACAGGAATATGAAGATTGGTTTGTACAATGAAAAAATATGATAAACAATAACTTGTGTATGTTAATTTTCTAGCACAGCATCTACCGTCACTTGTATCTCCTCAGCGATTTTCTGGTGCACAATCTTCGGTATCTCAATGTTGTGGTCGGCTAATGGCACGGTAAAGCGCGTGCTGATATAAAGCTTGCCGCCCCTATTCTCCACCTGGCTTCTGATGATGCGTTCCTGCTCGATGCCATGCAGTTTTAACTTGCCTTTCGCCCGCACTGATTGCACCCCAGGCGTTTCAAAGTTGATATTTTCAATGATTTTCCCTGAAAAGCTTGCTTTGGGGAAACGATCGCTTTCCATGTAGTTTTCATTGAAATGCTCGCGCTGCAAAGGCGAGTTGAAACCTTCAAAAGAACGGATTTCCACGGTCCAGGCAAAGGTTTGTTTTTCCGTGTCGATGACCCCGCGCAACTTGTTGCTTTTGGCTTGAATAAGCTCCAGGGTCGCTACCGATTTCAGGGTGACAGTCCCGTTGTTGCACTGGTATTTTACCGGAGGAGTGTGCTGATTCCCGGCAGACAGCAGCAGGAAGCAGGCGCAACTTAGGTACAATAGTGTTTTAGTATTCATAGCAGCGATGAATTTACAAGTCAAAGTAGGACATTCCTGACAAATTTGACGGAAATGCTACCGAAACCGAATAATAAAGCGCTGAAAACGGGTTTTTAGTACTTGATAAATGGACGGACCAATTTCCCGTATGGACTTTCAACCTGCAAATAATAAAGCCCGGGCTCTAATTCCCGAACATCAATTGCCAGCGAATTGCCGGCCGGTATTGGAAAGGTTTTCCTGTTTAAAACATGGCCTGCAATATCTGCTACGACAATTTGGACAGGCGCACCTAATTCTTCAGCCCATCGGAGCATCAAAGTTCCTTGAACAGGGTTGGGAAATAACTGAAAATCATTTCCTGACTGCCATGAATAGGCCGCTGTTGATTGTGGCTTGAAACCGATTTCCAGTACTCTTGCTTCATTTTTAAAAACCTCAAAAGGCAGTGTTTGACCAATTTGGTTGATGCCGAAAGAGGGTTGCAAAGCAAGCGGCACGGCATTGGTCAGGGCCTGCAGGTAATAATGGCCTGGCGGCACATGGTCGAACAAGAAGCTGCCATTAGGCTGGCTTGACTGTGCATCCATGAGGGCGGCATTTGTGGTGTAGAGCAACAGGGTGGCGTTCTCCAAACCGTTTTCTCCGATGTCGGCGAATTGGTTGGCATTCTCATCCAGCCAGACCCTTCCCGTCACCTTTCCAGGGGGATACACAAAAGGGGCGTTCAAGCTGCGGCTTTCGCTTTGCCCAAGCAGCACGACCGGGGAAATGCCATTGGCCAAAATGCTGCCACCCGGCGCCAAATCCTGCCCATTCAAGGCATTGTTGAATTGAATGAAATAGCTCCCGGCAGGCAGGAAATTGAAGGCATATTGCCCTTGAGCACCTGAAAACTGAACATCCAGCAAGGAAGAATCCGCCGCTGCAAACAGCAAGGCTGTAATGTTTTGCAATCCGGTCTCTCCCAAATCCTGAGCGCCGTTGTAATTCTCATCGTGGAAACATTTTCCGCTTATGGAAGATGGTTGGGTTACAAAAGAAACGTCCCAAACCAAGGACTCCAAGGGCCCTAGTTGCAAGATGCCCGTTTGCCCAGCCATGTCCAAATGTTTGAACGGAACCAAATCTATAGAAGCTGGCGGCGGTACGAAGCGCAAAGAATAAGCGCCTGCTACCAATCCGCTAAACTTGAACTTGCCCAGGGCATCTGCAAAGCCCGTTGCAAGCAGGGTGGAGTCAACTGCGTCAAACAGCAGCACGGTGGTATTCTTGAGCAGTGGTTCTCCAGGTTCGATCAACTGGTCGTAATCCTGGTCGTGCCAAACAGTGCCGCGCACAGTAGCTGGTTCGTAGGGCGAAATCGGGTACAATTGCCGTTTTGGCACCAGCGCTTTTGGGGTGCGTGGGCTGCTCCATTGTAAGGAAATATCGGCGCCGCCGCCGATCTCCAGGTATTCCAAACGGATGGGAATTTTCGCACCTCCTTCCACGCGGATGGCGCCGGAATGCAGGGTGGAGGATTGGGCAACCCACTTGTCGATGAGCAAGCTGTCACCGATCCAAAGCCTGCAGCCATCGTCAGATTTTACATGAAATGTATAGTCTTCGCTAAAGTAAGGCTCCACAAAGCCCGACCAGCGAATGGTGAAGCCGTTGCCGGGTATCAAATTGGGAAAGGGGGAATCGTTGCCCCAGTTGAAATTGATAACCGTGTCAAGGCGAAGGGTAACAGGGTCTTCGTCGAGGTCAAATTCAGGATCGATAAAGTACTCTCCGTGCAGGCCGGTTCCATTGCCCAATACGAAAGCGGAATACAGAGGATGGAGGGTCAAGCCTGGGGTGTCGGGCGCAGAAAAAGCAAGTAACAGGCTGCTGTCAGCGCTTTCCGCCCATTTTTCAAACAGGTAAATGGTGTCCTGTAAAATGATTTTGTCGAAAGCCTGAACCAGGCGCTGTTGCCCCTGAAGGCTTGAAAAAGTGTAGGGCATGGGCCGCACGATGCCGTCCACATTCACGAGCATGCCCGTTGGCCCTTCCACCAAAACAGTAGTCAACTTGGGGAAAACATCCCGCCAATCCGACTTTTCCAAACCCTCCTGATCACGGGCGCTCAAGTGAATGCGGTACCAGGTGTTGGTGCTGGTTTCACCGACTAATGGAATGGTAAAACTCCCTTCCGAAATGCCGGCGATAGGCGCGAGCGCGGGGTGCGTGTGGCTGTCGTGGTGGAAATCGACCCGCCATTGCAGATTGGCTGCGGCCAGTACGCCTTCTTCAGGATCGCTGGCAATTCCTTGAAAATGAATGATGAGGCCGGCTTTGTAGTGCTGCGCCAAGGCGGGGGCGATGATTTCTGGCTGCGGGCGCTGGTTGACGGTAACGCCCAGCATCGCCGTGGCACTGGTATCGGCGCCTTCAGCATTGCTGGCGATACAACGGAATTTGGTGCCGTTGTCTGTCAGGCTTGCATTGGGAAAATAAAGCGCACTGCTGTCGCTGCCAAGCAAGTCAACCCCATCTTTTTGCCACCTGAAGTGCATGGGCGTCTTGCCCAATACCTGCACTTCAAAGTTGGCCGATTCTCCCACAGAAAGCAATACATCTTGCGGCGGCACGCTCACAAAAGGCGCGCCAGAACCAGTGTAAAAAACCTTCCAAAGCGTACCATTGCTGGAGCTGGTGTTGTCGCTAACCGATCCGCCGCCGATACCGCTGCGCATGAGGTACCAAAGGCTGCCATCGTGCGGGTTCACCGCGAAGGCGACAGGCTGTTTCAAGCCCGTGGCAAAAGTGTCATTTGCTATCCCTGTGGACAAATCGAGCAGCTTTACCACGCCCCGGCAGTAATCGGCGAAAAAGTATTTGCCGACGTAATTCACTGGAAAGGAGACTTGGTCGGGGGCATAAATGGCGGCGCCGACGATGGCGCAACCTTGCGCATGTGGGTAGGCAAATAAGGGGTCTTGGTAATTCAGCGGCGGGTTTTGGGCGCCGTTAGGCCCCTCAACCTGGCTCCAGCCATAATTGAGGTGCGGCAGTATTTCATTCACTTCTTCATAGTTACCCTGGCCTACCTCGGATACAAAAATGCGCCCAGTGCCGGGCTCAATGGCCATTGAAAACGGGTTGCGCAGCCCGTAAGCATATACCGCGCGGTTCTTGCCGTTGAGTTCCAGGTAAAAGGGATTGTCGCTGGGGATACTGCCGTCGGGGTTTAAGCGAATGACCTTGCCCAGGGTAAGCGCCAGAGACTGCGCGTTGCTGCTCTTGCCGCCGTCGCCGGTGCCGATGTACAGTTTGCCGTCATTCCCAAACTGCAACGAGCCACCGTTGTGGATGCCACTGTTCAGTTTATCGAATTCAAAAAGCACCTCTTCGCTGCCCGGAACGGCCAGGTTTCCATTGATCATAAAACGACTCAGGCGGTTGAAATTGGAATCCCGCACCGTGTAATAGGCGTAGAGCCAGGGCTGGTTGTCCCAATCGGGATGCAGGGCGATGCCCGCCAGGCCGCGCTCGTTGAAATCATCTACCGGGATCGTCAACACCGGGTCGGGCGAAAGGTCGCCATCCTCGCCCAGCCAGAGTATCCGCCCGTCTTTTTGGGCCAAAAACAAGTTGCCGTGATGGTCGAAGGCCATCGCGGTAGGGTTGAGGCTGTCAGCTATCAGGCTTTGGGCAAAGCCGTTGGGGAGCGATGGGTTTTGAGCATTTGCATTAATGCTGAATAGGAGCAAAATAGCAATAAAAAAAATGTTGTTCATAATATAGCTTGAAAAGCGAATTTCGAATAACTTCTTTATCATTTTGGAACGCGTCAGGCATTTGGGCAATGGGCATTCCATGTTGGACATCAAAACTTTTTTTATTGAAAAGTCCCCAGCCACCAAAAGCGGCTGGGGAAGGAAGGAAGGCCAAAAGCGGAGCGTATTCTGCCGCATTTATCAAAAATGAAAACCATACCCAAAAAACACCGCCTTCATGCCGAACACACTGAATCCCGACAACAGCACGCCCGCCATAATGAGCAAAAAGGGCAGGTATACGATTTTACGCACGAAGCGATTTTCCCATTTCAAATGGTGCATCAGCGGCAGCAAGAGGAAAGCCAGGCACAAGCCCATGAATGAAATCTGGAACATCATGAGCGAAGCCAGCCCAAACCCTATACCGGTCAGTATTTCAAATCCCTGCA